>JBEIJP010000001.1:0-34400 GCA_040380245.1 Acidobacteriota bacterium
CTCTGATCCCCACCTGAAATTGATGATCCACGGTTGGTTGACCGATATCTGGCTCCTCTCCACGAACGAGTCGTCTTCTCCCGCTGATGACGACCTCGAGCCGTCCCACCGCAACGTCTGGAGCCACGGTCGTCCGCTCGCGCTGCTGAGTGACGGACAGATGCAACTCCTCGGTTCCCGCCGTGCGACCTTGGACGCGCTGCTCGATGTCGGAATCGAGATCGCCTGAACAATTTTTGCTCGTTGTCCTCCTTGTCAATGTTGACCTTCTCCGAGTGGACTGAGAGACCTTCTCTCAGTCCACTTTTTTGTCTCGCGAAGCCGACGGGGAGCGGTGCCACGATATTGACCCCGGGGCCCCCTCGTCAGAGAGGGGCTTCTCATTGAAAACCCGATCCTCGTTCCAGCTCGGCGGAGGAAGCAGCGCCATCGATCGGAGGAGTGTCTTTGGAAAAAGCGAGAAAAGGGGCGCAGGTTGAGCGAAAAGGTGGGTATAGGGAGAATCCCGGGCATCAACGGTCTCGCGCGGCAAGGGCTCGGAGGTAGATGACCGTCTTCCAGATCTCCTCGTCAGTCAGGTTTAGAACGGGCGGCATCGTCAACTTTCCGTCGACCCGTTTCCCGTATTTGATGGCCAGGAAGAGTCGACCGTCCGGATAGGAGGAGACAGGATCGAGTGTCAGATTCGCCGGCGGCGCGACAAGGGATCCGCGCGAAGGCCCGTCTCCCTGACCAGTGTAGCCGTGACAGTTCGCGCAGTTTCTTAGAAAAAGACGCTCTCCTTCCTGCGCTGTCTCGGCTGGATTGGATTGATTGAGGAGCGGGTTGACCGTTTCTGGCTGGACATTGCCTGGAAAGGTAGGAGGGAGCTCCTGCCGGCAGGCAGCCGCAAACAGGAGGCTCGAGAGAATGACGAATCCAGTCAGCCGACTAATCAAGGCGTACACTCCCCGGGCAGTTCCTCTCAGACCAGGACAGCGATCGCCCAGGAAGCCGGTCTGCCCCACTCGTCAAGGCTCGGCTCGAGTCATCGAAGCGAGCATTCCCATCTGCTGCTGCTTCTTGACGGCTACCCGGCTGCTCCATTCCACATACCCGTCGGCGACGAGCCGCACCTGATGCTCTCCGGCAAGCAGATGCACCGTGCGGGGAGTGACGCCAGAGTACTGCCCATCAATATAGATGCGGGCCGGCGTGTAGGCGCTGATTGTCAGCAGCCCCGTCGCGTCCGTCGGGGGAGGATCGATCTGCTCGATCATAACTCCCGATTCGTCCAGAGAGCGCAGTGGTCGGCCCGACCCTCTCACAGACCCATCGGCGACATCGCTTGTCTCGCGAGCTGGAAGCTCCTCCAATCGACCGGACATCGTCCGAACGCTCTCGTCCTCGCTCAACCCAGCAGTGATGCCTTCGGCGGAGTTCTCTCCGGAGGCCAGAAGATCCTTCTGCGAACCTCCTGGTCGGTTTCGCCGACTGGGCCGTCGGGTCGCTTTCTCCTCTTCGATCTCCGCGATCATTGGAGGCGGCTCCTGGTGGAGAAGCGTGACCAATCCCCCCCAGTCGATCACTCGGATCATCACCAGGGATCCCAGCATGAAGACCGCTGTCAGAGACCAGCTCGAGAGCGTACCCCACAATCGCTTCTGATCAAGAATCTTCCGTGAGGCGGAGGGGCCGGGCTGTGAGGAAAAGGGGCGGATAGGGCGGTGGCATCGCACGCAGTAGGAGTGCCAGTCGGGCGCGTCGAGGTTGCAGTGGGGGCATTTCATTGCTGTGTGTCAATCCAATCATTTCCATTGCGAACATGGTTCTCCGGATCATACACTCCCTTTTCTGCTCTCCGATGCCTCCAGGAAAGCACCCTCCAGGCTCGAGGGCTAAGCTACCCATTGGCCAGCGATTCCCGATCGTGCCAACGTGGTTATGGGGGTCATCGCTCGCACACGCCCCGGCGATTCAGGGCGATGATTCGCCATCTGTCCTCTGCCCGAGCGTGAAGTCTATGTAGTTTTTACACGCCAGGGTAGTGTGATCCTGTATTTTTGACATAGTCATCATGGCACACGAACGCAAATTTCGCCAAGCACAAAATAAGGTTCGCCCTGGCGTTGGGCGGTCGTCCGTGAGGAGGGGGAGATGATCCAGTTTGAAGGGCGAGTGGTGCTGGTCACCGGAGCATCCAGGGGAATTGGAGCTGCTACTGCACTCGACTTTGCCCGGGCGGGCGCGCGTGGGGTTGTCGTCCACTATCACACACGGGTCGAGGAGGCCCATGCGGTCGCTGGGGAGATTGAAAAGGCAGGGGGGGAATCAATGGTGGAAGGGGCCGACCTGGCGGATTCCGTGGCGGTCGAAGCCCTCTTCTCGAAGACTCTCGCCCGATTTGGCGGGATCGATATCGTCGTGGCCAATGCCGGAGTCTGGCCCTCCGAATCCTGTCCGCTGGATCGTGTATCCGCAGAGCGTTGGAGCCATACTTTGCGTGTCAATCTCGATGGGATGTTCCACGTCTGCCGTGAGGCAGGTAAGGTCCTGCGGGACGAGGGCGCCCTGGTGACGGTCAGTTCGACGGCAGGGCAGCGGGGGGAGGCCGGACACGCCGACTACGCCGCATCGAAGGGTGGGGTCATCAGCCTCACCAAATCCCTCGCGGTCGAGTTGGCTCCCCGGGGGATTCGCGTCAATTGCGTCGCGCCGGGTTGGGTCGAGACGGATATGTCCGCTCCCGCTCTACGGGTGGATGCGATCGCACGTCAATCGGTGCTTCGCGCGATTCCTCTCGGGCGGATCGCTACCCCGGAAGAGGTCGCCGGGCCGATCCTCTTTCTCGCGTCTTCCCTGGCTCGACACATCACGGGGGAGATTCTCAATGTCAATGGCGGGTCTGTTCTCTGTGGATGACGATCGGCGAGGGAATCAACGGCGCGTCTTCATCCATCGTTTGGAGCTGAGTACTTCGCGGGTGTGATGCGGGGTCGCTTTGCTGAGCACGGTGTGTTGGATCGTGATCAGTAATTGATCGTCCCGCCCCCGAAAGCGGCCGGTCAATGGGAAATTGCCTGTTTGTACAACGACGCCCTCGCGGACCATGGACCAGAACTGCTTCTGTGTAATCCAATACTGCTTTTCGTTGTTGCAGACAATAAGCGCCGTCTTCTTGACTTTCATAGGACACCCCACGGCAAAATAGTCGATTGCCAGGAGGATTGCAAGAGGGGGGTCTCGTCGCCTTCGGAGACTCCCCCCTGTGTCTATCACGCCGAATGGCGCGGTTGATCTCAATCGCCGGGTGGCACGGTTGGTGAGGACACGGGCTGGAGTCAGGCGCTCACCAGCGAGTGGCGTAAGGCAAGGTGAGGCTCCAATTCCCGCATCATCGACGCAAACTCCTCCAGGCGGAGTGATTGAGGCCCATCTGACCAGGCTTCCTCCGGGTTTGGGTGAACTTCGGTCATAATTCCATCCGCCCCCACCGCGACGATCGCCTTGGCGAGTGGACGCACCAGGCTTCGCTTTCCAGTGGCGTGGCTCGGATCGGCGACAACCGGCAGGTGCGTCAATTCATGGAGGAGTGGTACCGCCGCCAGGTCGAGCGTATTGCGCGTCGCTGTCTCGAACGTGCGGATCCCCCGCTCGCAGAGAATGACTTGTGGATTGCCGTGCGAGACGATGTACTCGGCCGAGAGCAGAAATTCCTTGATTGTCGCCGAGAGACCTCGCTTGAGGAGGACCGGCTTGGCAATTTCTCCCAGCTTCTTGAGGAGCGCGAAGTTCTGCATATTCCGGGCCCCTACCTGGAGGATGTCCGCGTACTGCGCGACCAGCTCCACGTCCCCTGTGTCGAGCACTTCGGTGATCACCTTGAGCCCGGTTCGTTCCCGTGCCTCGGCCAGCAGTTTGAGTCCATCCTCGGCCATCCCCTGAAAGTCATAGGGAGAGGTGCGTGGTTTGTAGGCTCCCCCACGCAGGATTTGTGCTCCGGCCCGAGCAACTGCCTCGGCGGTCGTCATGACTTGATCGTACCCCTCGACCGAGCATGGACCCGCCATGACGACAAAGCCGCCGTCACCGATCGTCACCTCTCCGAGGCGAATGACCGAGCGCTCCTTTTTGACTTCCCGGCTGACCAGTTTGAAGGGCTGGAGG
This sequence comes from Acidobacteriota bacterium, assembly GCA_040380245.1. GTDB lineage: Bacteria > Acidobacteriota > Blastocatellia > RBC074 > RBC074 > CAIOZW01. The sequence goes on from JBEIJP010000001.1 coordinate 4,147, forward strand.
ATGGGAAACGCGTTCTCGACCCCATCGGCAGCCCGTAAATGCTCGAGATGCTCTGACTTGTCACCAGGACCGACAGCCGCGACCACGGTCCGCTCCGTCCCTTCGATGATGTGTGGCGCATAGCCAAACCCTCGGACCATCTCGCAGACATGCTCGAGTTGGGTTCGGGTCGCTTCTGGCTTCATGGAAATAATCATAGATCGAACTCTCCTTTTGACTTCAATTCAGCCTCCGGAAATTCCGTTGCTGGTCCAGAGGTCGGGAAACAGACGTTAGCACGAAGGAGTCGGGGGCGCAGGAACCAGAGGTTCACCCGACTCGAAAAGCAGAGAGGGCTGGGCCGGACCGTGTCGATACGTCCCCAGCACCCGAACTCCTGTGGCAAACTCGGCCAGATGGGCGAGCGCACGTGCCACGCGGAGCTCTTCCGGGTGACCCAGAAAGTCGAGATAGAAGGTGTACTCCCAGGGACGTCCGTGAATCGGACGGGATTCGATCTTGGTCAGATCGATCTCTCGAAGCGCGAAGACGGCCATCGCGCGGTAGAGGGAGCCGGTCCGGTTCTCGAGCGTGAAGACGATCGAGGTCTTGTTGACCTCGGATGGCGCTGAGAAAGGCGGGATGGTTCCTCCTTCTCGAATCAGCAGAAAGAACCGGGTAAAGTTTTGCGGGTCGTCTTCGATTCCTTCGAGCAGCAGGCTGGCGCCGTAGACCTCGGCCGCGTAGCGTCCGGCAATCGCGGCGGCGCCTGGCTCTGGTATCTCCATGACGCGTTTGACGCTCCCAGCCGTGTCGGCGGCGGCCACAGGTCGCAGCTGAGGGGACTGCACAAAGAATCTCCGACACTGTCCCAACGCAACCGGGTGAGAATAGACCTGACGCACCTCCGCCAGGGTTGTGCCGGGAGGAGCGATCAGGTTGTGGACGATCCGAAGGTAGGTCTCTCCGACGATCGTCAAGTGATGGCGCAGCAGCAGGTCGAAGTTCTGATAGACAGGACCGAAGAGGGTGTTCTCGATCGGCGCCAGGCACGCGTCGCACTCCCCACGCTCCGTTACCGCGAACATCTCTTCAAAGGTCTCACACGGGACCAATTCGATCTCTCGCCCTAACATCCGGTGCGCGGCCTCCGTACTGAACGCTCCACGCTCTCCCTGAAATGCTACCCGAAGGCTCATGTGAATCCTCCTCTCCTTCATCCCGCTCTCCGCCTTGCGCGGAAGATCGTTCCCTGAAAGGAAAAGCCCCTCGTCGCGGGTCGAACGAGGGGCTCTCTTTACCTGTCTGGTCGCGACGTGATTATGTCGCGCGCCGACCGGCCCCGATGGAGGGGCTAAACCAAAAAAAGAGTCCTGATGGGGGAATGTCCAAGCCGAGAAGACGATCCGGTGAAAGAGCGAGACATCCGGAATAGAGATATCTTAGAAGTACGGGGACAGCCCCAATCCGGAGGGCTCCCCCACTCCTTCGATCCATTCTGTTTCGAATCTCTTCGACCAGCATTGGTCTCCTTCTGATAGCGAGCGGCCAGTTAAGTTCCCAATTCCGAGCTAGAGGGAGCGATCCGGCTTGGGTTTTCATCAAGTCTAGACCGGGTCTCAAACAGAAAATTCCACGCGCAACGGCCAGGAATGCTTGTCTTCTCGAACAGAACCTGGATTATGAACCCGCGTCTACGGTCCGTCAAGTATTCTTCTTCGCCTTGGCAGGCAGAACCGCAACCACCGCGACCTACCGTCCCGGGGAGGGCCGGCTCAACTGAAGAGGGTTCGCTTCGATCCCAGGGGGAGGAAAGAGGCGGATATTGTAGACGGCCTTGAATTCAGCGGCGAGTTCGCGGAGGGACTGGTAGTCGACCTGGAGAGGGGGACGCAGCGTACCCGCCATTCCAATCGCCTCCACTCCCAGCTGGTTGGCAATGTAGAGGGCGCGGGGCAAGTGAAACTGCTGGGTCACCAGGACGGCCCGTGTCAGACCATAGACGGTTCGCGCCCTCAGGCAGGTCTCAAAGGTCGATCGCCCGCTCGGGTCGAGCAGGATGTCCCTGCCGGGAATCGACCGCGCGATGAGGTACTCCTGCATGGCTCTTGGCTCATTGTAGTTCGGATGACGGTTATCCCCGGACACCAGAATCTGGTCGACCTTCCTTGCGCGGTAGAGTTGAATCGCCGTTTCGACACGATCAGCGAGCACGGGAGAGAGCTGCCGATTGCCAAGCACACTCGCGCCAAAGACAATCGCGACGCGCGGACGCGGCCAATCATCGGTTGGGACCACTTCCACCTCCGAGACAATCCGCCTGTCGTACTGGTGGACCTCCCGTTGAACGAAGAAGACGGCCCCAATCGCGAGAAAGAAAAGCCCAATGAACAAACGACTCGCCATGGCTGACCGATCCGAGCTCCTGCGATTCTGCTGACGTCTCTGAGCGACTGCGGGGGCGGCTGACTGATGGGCGCACGGATTGGCTCTCCCCCAGATCCTTCCCCTCTTGTATCGGACTGGAAGACAATGATCTTCCCGACCCTCTTATCAGACAACCAGCCGATCCCGATGTCAACCCGTTGGAAATCTTCCTGGTTGGCGGGTCGGCAGACCGCAGCCGATCGGCCACTGCCCAGGTGGGTGAGCGGTTGGACATTTTCAGCCTGACTGGTCAGATTCGCTCGCGCCACATCACCACCTCGGTTTCGCGATTGGCTTGACTTTCCGTGGCTCTGCCTCGTATAACGTTTTTTCTGCCACCTCCCGTTCGGGAACACGTTGCTTCGCAATTGCCGCGATGCTGCGTCCCCCGCGATCGGAAATTAAGGGCGACTCAGCCACGCCCACACACATTCATTGTTCAGTAGCTACCTCCGAAAAGCGTACGAGGGTGCGAAGAAGGGAACCGTCTATGCTGGAGATCGATCCGGTGCTGGACTCCTTTATTCAAGCCGCAGCCGGGCAAGAACGGGAAGACCAGCTCGAGAAGCTCGTGTTGCAGTCCATCCCGATCATTCGACGCGTCCTTCGCCACCGGCTCGGGTTCCATGTCAATGCCAAGGGGGAGTCTTCGCGCGTTCCGGACGCGGCGGACCTCTTTCACGAAATCCTGGTCCGCATTCTGCAACGACTGCATGCCTTGCAGGTCAAAGGGGGTGGGGAGGAGATCCGGGATTTTGGCGCCTATGTCAGCCGGACCGCCGGCAATGCCTGTCATGACTACCTGCGCGAGCGATACCCGCTCCGCCATCTTCTCAAGAATCGGATCCGCTATCTCCTGCACGAGCGACCTGAGTTGGTGGTTCGCGAGCATCGCCAGGGTGCTCGACGCGCGGTTCGCTGCGGATTGACGAGTTGGCCGGAGGACCTCTGGCAGCCGTCGCCGGGCAATGCACGTCAGGTAATCGAGGTCGAGGAGTCGCTCAAAGAATGGCTGCGGGTCGAGCTTGGGACAGGACTCAGTTTCGAGTCATCTTCGCTGGCAAGGGTCCTCATCGGGATTTTGACCCGAATTGGGGAGCCAATCGAGCTCGATCGAATGGTCTATCTCGTCGCTTCCCTTCGTGGCACCAGGGAATGGACGGTCGAATCGATCGACGAGGAGGAGAATCTGCTCGCCGGGTCGCTTCCTGATCCTCACCCCCGGGCAGATCAGCAGCTCGAAGAGGGAGAGTTGCTGCAGCGTCTCTGGCAAGCGATCCTGACCCTGCCGCTCGTGCAGCGGAGGATTGTGCTCCTCGGGCAAGGCGATGAGCGGGGCCACGACTTTTGGAGTCTTCTTCTCGAATCCGGAACGGTCCCCCTCGCCGAGCTCTGTGCCAGCCTGGAACTGCCATCGATCGAGATCGCGGCGCTCTGGGCGGAGATTCCCCTGGATACACCGGCGTTGGCGACCTTCCTCAATCTCACTCGCACGCAGGTCATCCGCTGGAAGTTCTACGCGCGTCAGCAACTGCGCCGACGGATGCTGCAGACGGCCGCTCCCTCCAGAAAAAAGTCTGGCAGATCGACTCGTGGAACCGAGTGAGACACCGGGGGGCACGTCATACAGTCTTCGTGGCAATCACCCGGGCTGGCTCAACCGGGTCGTTACCCAGGCGAGCCTGCCATCCATGTCAGCAGGTGCTCGAGTCCTCTGATACTGGCAGGGTGCGGGTCAGGAGGAGGGGGCGGAGGAAGAGAGATCAAATGGAGCATATTCTACGTGAGGTCTTGCGGCAGCTGGCGGCGGGAGTGCTCCAGGTGGCGGAGACGCACCTGGTTCTGCGCCATCTGCTGACGTGCGGTGGCTGCCTGGCAGCGTACCGCGCACTGCTCGCAGGGGGGCGGCTTTCACTCCCTCCCACGGGGGAGTTCCTTCTCGGCGGTTGGGGGCGGGAGGATCACCTCGACTTCGAGACGCTGCGCGCCCAGGTCGATCTCTGGATCAAAGAAGGGCGAAGGGATCGAACGACCCCTCCAGTGTACGAGCCGTCGGGCGGCGCGGACGGGTGGGTAGTGGAGCATCTCGCCGGGTGTCGGCTTTGCCAATGGGCGGTGGCAGATCTGGTGACGTTCGTACTGGAGCAACGGGAGACCATCGGCGACCAAGCCCCCAGGGGGCTCCCCGCTCAACTACGGGGGCGGGCGACCATGGCCATTCATCTGCGCATCGGGAACCGTGGATGGGCTCGGGGAAGCTACGGGTTGATTCTGCCACTGGTGGTCGGACTCCTCCTGCAGCTGGGAGCCGTAGGCCTGGCGTGAATTGGCCGTGGGCGACAATCCAGTCCCTCAGCAGGGACTGGATTGCCTGACACCGCAAAGAAGAGATCAGTCTTCTCTCAGTAGACGATCGTCGGCAACTGGGCTTGACGAAGAGACTCGTTGAGCTTCTTCATCTGTTCCCGGAGAAACCGATCCACCTCGCTGACTTTCGCCGTCGCCTCAGGGAACAGCTCATTGGCGAACTCCTTCTGGGCGGAGGTGGGAGCCGCATGGACTCCCTGAATGGAAGAGAAGAGGGAACTGAGCTGATTGGCGATCCGGGATGTGCCGCGGTACCCCAGCCCCTCCGCGGGGGAGGTGGCCATCTGATTGATCAGGCGCTCGACTTCGGTCAACGTCTCTCGAAGGGACTGGCTCGACGCGGCGGGAGCGGAGGGCATCCGCTCCCGGATCGTGCGCTCGATCTGTTGGATCTGCTCGCGGATGCCATCGAGGATCCGTAGTTGCCGATTGATCGACGAGAGGGATTCCTGCAGTCGATTCGAGAGATCGAACTGTTCGGCCAGGGCGGCGCTTGGGACGCTGACGGTCGGGTCGACGCGCACCTCGACCTTACTCTCCTCCCGGGTCTCCCCGACGATCAGGCGAACCGTATAGACGCCAGGGAGGGCGAGGGTTCCGCGCTGACTGATCCCCATCATCCGCATCTGCTCGAGCTGCTCGGCGGTCGGTGGGCGGCGAGGGGTCGCCGGTTCCAGTCCGAGGTCCCAGGTGGTTCGGTTGAGGCCTGCCTCGCGCGGAATCTGGCTCAATTCTCGCAAAAGGCGGCCGGACGCATCCAGAATCTGCAGTTTGACCGGCACGTTCTTCTCAGGTTTCTGGCGCAAGTGGTAGGTGAGCAGCGCCCCCTCGGGCGGGTTGGGGCCGGCAAAGGGCTTGTCTCCCATCCCGTAGCGGGTGAAGCGGGTGGTGAAGCGCAGCGCGGGGCGCGGCTCAAAGAGGTGGGCCTCCCGCGCCAGGATCTCCGGACTGATCCGTTGAATCGGCGTGGCGTCATCGAAGATCCAGAAGCTTCGACCGTGGGTCGCCAGAATCAGGTCGTTCTCTCGGGGATGGACAAGAATATCGTGGACGGCGACCCGGGGCAGATTCTTCATTCCCAGCTCGATCCACGTCTTCCCCCCATCGTAGGTCGCAAAGAGCCCCAGTTCCGTTCCGGCATAGAGCAGACTGGGGTTGCGCGGATCCTCCTTGAGGACGTGCACGTAGGCCTTGGCTGGCAGGTTGCCGCTGATCCGGGTGAAGCTCGCTCCTCCATCCGTCGTGCGGTAGACATAAGGCTGGAAGTCATCGAACATGTGCCGGTCGAAGGCGAGGTAGGCGGTTCCGGCCGAGGTCGTCGACGGTTCGATGTGGGAGACCGACGAGAAGGGGGGCAATCCGGCGATTCGCGACGTCAGGTTGACCCAATTCTTCCCCCCGTCCTTCGTCTGTTGGACGGCGCCGTCATCGGTGCCGACCCAGATGAGACCCGCTTGAACCGGGGACTCGCCGACACTGATGATGGTGCAGTGGTACTCAGCGGTCGTATTCTCGGTCGCGATCGGTCCTCCGGCGTCCTTGAGCTTCTCCGGGTCGTTGGTGGTCAGATCCTCGCTGATCCGGGTCCACGTCTGTCCGAAGTCCGGCGACCGGAAGAGGACGTTTCCACCCAGATAGACCGTCGTCCGCTGGTGTGGGGAGAAGATGAGCGGTGCATTCCAGTGGAACCGGTACTTCTGGTTGGCGGCGGCCCCCCCGATTCCCGCGACCCACGGCTTGACCAGTTGCTGCTCCCGCGTCCGCATGTCGGTTCGCATCAGGTTTCCGCCCTGCGAGAGGGAGAGGTAGATCTCCGGGTCATCGGGGTGGTTGATCACTTTGAACCCATCGCCAAAACTGACCATCCGCCAATCGTCGTTGAGGATTCCATCTGGTTCGCGGGTCCGCCCCGGTCCTGTCCAACTCCCATTGTCCTGCATTCCTCCCATGACCCAGTAGAAGGGTTGGCGCATGTCCGCGTAGACGTGATACGGCTGTCCGATCGGCAGGGTGTTGACACTCTCCCACGAGCCTCCACGGTCATAGGAGACCGCGACCCCGCCATCATTCCCAACCCAGATCCGTTCCGGATGGAGCGGATCGATCCACATGGTGTGGTAGTCGATGTGAACGGTCGGTGCGATCGTCCGATGAGTTCGTCCCCCATCGATGGAGACAAAGAGGGGAGAAGAGATGGCGTAGACGCGATTCTCGTTCTGGGGATCGACCCGCAGATCGGTGTAATAGAACCCGCGGGAGACCAGGTTGGCTTGCCGGGAGACCGTCTGGAAGCTCTCCCCCTTGTCCTCGGAACGAAAGAGAATTCCCTCTTTCGTTTCGGCGATGACGTAGACGATCTCCGGGTTGGATGGCGCGACCTTGACGCCGATCCGGCCCATCAGCGACGGAAGCCCTTTCGTCAATCGCTTCCACGTCTGCCCCCCGTCGATCGATTTGAAGACGCCCCCCTTCTCGCTCCCGCTGGTGAAGGTCCAGGGCTTGCGTTCGAAGTGCCACATCGCGGCATAGACGATGTTCGGATTGACGGGATCGATGTCCATGTCGGCGACGCCGTGCGACGGGTCGAGATAGAGTGTCTTGCGCCACGTCTTCCCCCCATCGGTCGTCATAAAGACTCCCCGCTCCTCATTGGGTCCGAAGGCGTGTCCCAGCGCTCCCACGAAGACGATATCGGAATTCTGCGGATGGATCAGAATCCGCGTGATGTACATCGTGTCCCGCAGCCCGAGATGCTGCCACGTCTTTCCCCCATCGGTCGATTTATAGACGCCGTCGCCAAAGGAGACACTGTTTCGCGGGTTTCCTTCACCGGTTCCCGCCCAGATCACTTCCGGATTTTTGGGGTCGATGGCGATGTCCCCCAGTGAAAGGGTCCCTTGCCGCTCGAAGATCGGCTGCCAACTGATTCCGCCGTTGATCGTCTTCCATAACCCGCCCGAAGCGGAGGCGACGTAGACGATCTTTGGATTGCCTGGAATCCCCTCGACATCGGCGACTCGACCCGCAAAGATCGCGGGCCCGATGCTCCGCCAGGCGAGCGGATCGAACGTCTTGGCCTCCTGTCCCAAGGTCGATGTGGAAGGTGCAAGCAGGCACAACAGAACGGTGATCAGACGGGAAGTGCGACGAGCGGACACAGGTAACCTCCTCAGCGGAACGTGCCGATGGGGCACATTCGTCCAAGCCTCTAAGCCATATATCCATTGAGCCAATGGGCCCATGGAGTTCGTGGGGGGATTCTTCAGCTCTCCAGGAGGGCCGAAGAACCAAAAGACTCTACTCCGTTCCTACGTCAAAGGCAAAGTGGCCAAGCCTGGAAGGATGATAACCGTTTCCGTGACAGGGGGGGGATCAGTTCGAGGGCGCGTAGTACCCACGGCGGTGGCGGAGGCGGATCTCTTTCTGCGTGGGAACTCTCACCTCGATACGGCGGAAGGCTCCATTGGCGGCCTCGTTGGATGGCTCATATGCGAGGAGGTACTGCTGACGGAGGTCCTCCTCCAACTGGAGGAACGCGCGGCTCAATTCGCTCGCCCGCTTCGGGAAGACCGCTCTTCCCCCGGTGGCGTCGCTGATTCGCCGAAGGGCCTTCTCATCGACTCCAAATCCTGGATCACCAATTCCAATCGAGTAGATGATGACTTCGGCGCGGAGCGCTTCGTTGATCGCCTCCGCGATCTTCAGTCGACTCGTCGTGTCTTGCCCATCGGTCAGGAGAACGATGGTTTTCCGGCCGGGCTCCCCCGCCAGCAGATCACTGCACGTTGCCACAATCGAGTCCCAGAGCGAAGTCCCCCCCTGCCGCGATCGCCCATTGATGGGGGGAGTCGGCCCTCCAAAGACGCCGACCGGAGGGGGTGCGGTGAAGGCCAGCTCATCGATCGCCCGGCGCACACGGGCTGGATTCGAGGTCAATCCTTGCATCACCGTCGCTTCGCCCTCGAACTTGACGACCGCCGCCGTATCCTGGCCTCGTCGCAGGACTGAATCGACAAACTGTCCACCCGCATCCTTCAGCAGCGGCAGGGTGTTTCGCTCGCTGGCGCTGACATCCACCAGCAGGGCCATGGTCAGCGGAAGATCGAACTCCCGCTTGAAGGTGAAGATCTCCTGCCGAACACCATCCTCGTAGACCTCGAGCTGGGGGGACTGCAGGTCGTTGATGTATCGATTTTGCAAGTCCTGCGCACTGAAGAGGACGTTGACCAGTCGTGTTCCGAGCCGAATCGTTGGTTCTTGCCCGGGATCGACCGGGGGGGCGGCGGGGGGCTCCGGCTTTGGTTTGGGTGGGCCCTGCTCCTGGGGGCCCGCCGGGGCCCCCGCCGCCAACCCACCCCACGACGCCTCGCCTTCCCAGAGGAGAATGGCGGAAAGAAGCAGTCCCACCGCGCGGATGAAGAACCATTCTACCTGTCTTCTTCTCTGACCGCCGGTTCTCTGACCACCGGCAGGTGTGGGCCGGACGCCGACTTGCCTCATTCCATCTCCTTGCGCCTGATCTACGAACGGCTGCCGATCGATCGCGGCGGGATGGCCGCATATCCCCGCTTGGCCCGGATCCGCAGATTTTTATGGTTGGGAAGCTGTACCTCGATCTCACGGAACTTTCCGTCAAACTTCTCGTTGCTCGGCGAGTAGGAGACAATATACTGGCTTCGCAATTCGATGGCGATACGCGTGAAGCTCCGCTCCAGCTCGATCACTTCGGCGGTGAAGAAGACTCGACCACCCGTATCCTCGGCCAATCGCTTGAGGTTTTTGTCCTCCCGCCGGGCAACGGTTCCCCCCTGCACGCCGAAGAAGCCTCCCGCCTTGGTGCTGATCACATAGACCACCGTCTCGGATCGTTGGGCAAGATCGATGGCGTCATCCAACTGCTTGTCACTGATCGTGTCGTCGCCGTCGCTGATGATGACCATAGCCCGCCGTCTGCCCGTGGAGGCAAACATCTTCTCCTCACAGACCTGGTAGATTGCGTCGTAGAGGCGTGTTTCCCCGGCGGCCTTGACCCGATCGATGGCGCGAGTCAGCAGGTCCAGCCGGTTGGTGAAATCCTGGTGCAGCTCGATCTCGGAGTCGAATGTCGCAAAGAGAGCCCGATCTCGTCGCGATGTCAGCATCGTCTGCAGGAAGGAGACGGCCGCGTCCTTTTCGAACTTCAGCTTGGGCTTGACGCTGTTCGACGTGTCCATCAGAACGGCGACATCCAGCGGCAGCTCCGTCTGGGGAAGGAACGACTCGATTCGCTGGGGTTCCTTGTCCTCGAGGATCAGGAAGTCCTCCTGTTTGAGATCAACGATGAAGCGCCCACTGCGGTTGTCGCTGACGGTAATCGGAAGGCGCACGTTGACCGTCACCGTCGATATCTGGCCAGGCGCCGCTTCATCCGGTGGCTTCCCTGGCTTTGGTTTCGGGTCCTGGGCCTGGATGGCCGGCGACTCCGCCGTGGCCCGACCCGACGCTCTCTCCTCCCCAGCCGCCCAGAGGGCGCCGGTGCCTCCCCCCGTGAAAAGTCCAACAACCAGGCCCACCAGGACCAGCCTTCTGCCGTGTCGATTCCGCGGTCTTTGCTGACTTCCGCTCATGCTCGTTGCCGTCCTCTCTCCGTTCTTGTCTCCGTTCTTGTCGCGGTTGCGCCCCCAAGTTTCGTTCGAGGGCGGTCAACACCCCCGACGGGCCTGTCGCGCGATGCTTTCTTCTCTTTCGAGTTCCATCCGTTTACATCCGAATTCGATTCATCACAAATGCCAGGGAACGATCGTGCTCCCATTGGAGCGCCGCCAAACACGCCCCAGCCACCTCGACCCCGGCTTACCAACTCGCGGTGAGGGGGGCGGTCTCCACATCCGGACGCTCTCTGGCGCCCTATCCGTTCAGATCCCGATCCTGTGTCGGCCCGCTTTCGCCGAGGGGGCCGTTGGTTACGGCGCCGGCGCGGGGGCCCCTGTCGACGCTGGCCCGCCGCTCGCCCCACTGCTTCCCTGGAAAGATCCAATTGGTGCCCCCTCTCCCCGAGGCAACGCGTTGGGAGTCTTCGACTCGACAAAACGGATCGTTCCGTCCTCGATGACATTGAAGTCCTTGTAGGCGGTGTTGACGCTGGAACGGGTCGCCTGGACACAGTACTGATCAGGTGTCGCTTCCGTTGTGCTGTAGACATAGCCGCTGACGGGATTCCCGCTGGAGTAGTTCGAGTCGATCAGCGACGCCTCGTTGAGCTCTTTAAGGGTCGCGAATCGGCCCTTCATCGTATTGTGAAGCGATTGCGTCTGGTGGATGGTGCGGAGAGAGTTGATCGTGGCAGTCTCACGGCCGATCTTCAAATTCTCCAGCAGTTTGGGGACGGCAACCGCGGCGAGAATGCCAATGATGGCGACGACAATCAACAGCTCTGTCAGAGAGAATCCATTCTCCCGTTGACGGCGATGGTTCTGTTTCATAGGTCTGATCAACTCCTTTTTCCTCATATGACTGGATATCACTGGCGGAAAGCATTCTCATCGACTGGCCATTTCGTTGCACCGACCATCTCTTGTCGTGGCCATCGACCGTTCCTCGATTCGTCCAAATCCGGATCGCTTCTACGCCTTCCGTCCGTTCTGCCTGAGACCGGCAGGTCCATCCTTTCGCGCGTCAGGTATGATCCGCGGGATCCCATTGACGCAGCAGGGGGTGGAAGACAATGGAGAAGAGAAGCAAGGTGGCGCGACAGATCGTCCTCTGTCACCCGCCTCATACTACACCATGGTTCCAGTTGCGGGAAGCATCCCCTTGCCGACTACTGACGGCCGAGTCGCGCATAGTTCCAGAGGCCAGCTGCCCAGAAGCAGAGCGAGAGGGCCCCCCAGCCAATAGTCCATACAGAAGCTGGCAGCAGGGTCATCGTCTCGAGCAGCTTGGCGTCGCTGTGAAGGTTGGTTGTCTGTGAGATCCAGAGGAGGGTTCGCAGGTCGAAGAAGGCATTGAGACAGCACTGCACGGCCAGGAGGTTGAGCAGAAAATGGGCCCAACGCTCACTGACCCCAATCGCCAGCCAGATCAGACCTGCCGAGAGCCCAATCCCCAGGATCCAACCGAAGAGATTGCTGGTCAGGAAGAAGGTGATTGCAAGGATGACGCCAGCATTCCAGGTCAACACTTGTCGTGTCCGGTGTCCATTCCGGCTGAGCGCCAGGAGGCCGGCTCCGTAGGCGGCACTCGCCAGATACCCGGCGCTGGCGATCAGAAATGGCAGACCGCCGCGCGTCAATGTCTCCCCGCTCCCGTCGGCGTGAATGACCATCTCGTCGACCGATCCCTGGGTCAGAAGGGCGGCGGCCGCATGTCCTGCCTCGTGGATGAACGTCACAAACATCCGGCATGGATAGAGCGCGATCCATCCATACGGAACATACCAGATGGCAATCGACACGAGGGATGCGACCACCAGAAAGGCGGGGGAGGTGAGATCCTGTCTGCGCGTTTCTGCTTCCATCCAGGTCAGCATACTCCGCCCTCTTCCGACGGGGAAGCCCCTTCTCGATTGCGGCGGCGATTTTTGTGGAAAAAGGGGCTGCGCGGGGGCTCGGGTTGGAGTAGTATGTGATAGTTCGTTTCAGCCGACCCCCATGAGACGTTTTCCTTATGCGTTCTCGCGAACGCGAGGGAGACTACCCGCGCGATCACGACCCGAGCCGATTTCAGGGTGAGAATCCGGCAGGTTGCACCCGGCCCGTTCACGTCAGGGCAGATTGTCGCTCACGGCGACTGGCAGAGAGAAGACGGGGAGGGACAAGATCCTGGACGATTGGTCGTTCAACAGGCGGGAGACAGATCCAGAATACCCCCAACACCCTGGTCAGAGCCGTTGCAGAGAGGGAGGGAGTAGAGATGAAAAGGGGAATGTGGAATGGAGAGCGGGAGAGAAACACAAAAATGTCCCGGATGCGGAAGATCTCCATCTCAGGCAAGGGAAAGGATCCAGAAAGGATGATTCGTCGGTCGCACTCCGGCGCCTCTTCCCGCGGCATTGTGTCGGGGGAGGTTGGGCGACGCCAGCGATTTCAGCGCTGGGATGCCCTCCTCTGGGTGGGGATCCTCGTCGGGCTCTCCTGTTGGCTCCTGCTCGTCGGAGGACATGCCAGCTTTGCCAGGGGGCGAACCTCCCCCCTGCTCGCCCCGCCGAATGGCCCTCAATCTCAACCAGCTCAAGCGGACGATCTCCCAGTCGCTCGAATCTCTTTTCTGTACGGTGAGGTCAGCCATCAACGACGTCGGGATTCGACGAAGGACTGGGACAATGCCGCCATCAACCTGCCCATCGAGGAGAGCGATCAGTTGCTGACCGGGGATCAGGCCCGGTTGGAGATCGACCTGGGAGGTCGCCACTACCTGCGATTGTCTGCCAGGAGCCAGCTCCAGATCGACAAGTGGCGATCGGGAGAGTTGGGCCTCGCTCTGCCTCTGGGGACCGTATCCTTTTCTTCCGGTTCTTCCCGGGCCGCTCGCCAATCGCCCGCACCATCCACGCAGAGCCGTCCCGGTCCATCCGCCGAGCCGGATCAGGATCTTCCATGGAAGATCGAGATCAGTACGCCGGGCGCCGCGGTCGCCTTTCTCGAGGGGGGAGATTATCGGGTGACGGTGCGGGAGGATCGTGGCGTCGAGGTGATCGTCCGTCGGGGACGTGCTGAGGCCTATCGCCAGGAGCTGGGAACCATTGCCATTGCCGAGGGACGCCGATTGACGTTGGGAGGGAGCACGCCTGTCTCTCTCCAGTTGGGGGATGCCCCTGAGGTCGATGAGTGGGATCGATGGCATCAACAGCGCCAGCAGGAGGTCCTTGCGCGGGGGGAAGTTCCCCGCAGCCTGCGTTACCTGGATCAACCCCCGGGCGTTGAAGAGTCGTCGGATCCGTCGACCGATCCCTCCCTGACAGATCCACGCGAGTATGCCGCTTCCTCCGCCTTTGCCCTGGCTGGGCTGGACGACCTTGACCGATATGGGACCTGGCAACGCGATACGAATTATGGTTGGATCTGGGCTCCTCGCTTTGTGAGTACGGGCTGGGCTCCCTATCGCCTGGGAGATTGGCGCTGGTATGGGGCCCGGGGCTGGACCTGGGTCTCCTACGAACCGTGGGGCTGGCTGCCCTACCACTATGGGCGTTGGACCTGGTATCAGGATCGTTGGTTCTGGTTCCCTCGCGGTGATTTTGGCCCAGTCTGGGGCGGATGGCGGTGGTCTCCTCACCAGGTCGCGTTCTTTGGGTGGGGCGACCGCTATCCACAGGGGTATCGGGATGGATTCCGGGATGGCTATGTCTGGGGCTTCCGGGATGGTCGTGGTTGGATCGGATGGTGTCCATTGGCTCCCGGGGAGTCCCTTCCCAATCCCTCTTCCCCCGCTCCCCGTTCGATTGCGCAGCTTCGCAACGCGAGTCTTCCGGGTGGAATCAGTGGTCTCGAGGGTCGCCGCTTCACCAATGGGCGCGTCGTCGAGATCACGGGCACCCTCCAGGTCCCCCCTGGAGAGCAGGCTGGCGCTCGGGGCAGAGATCTCTATACTCCGCTGCTCGACACGCGCGAGTTCCGGCCGGATCCGCGACGTTCTGCCTCCCGCACCGCTCTCGTGGAGCGCGGGGAGGTAGCTCGACGATTAGCAGACCCAAACACCATTCTGATTCGGCGGGAAGATTCGCTGGTCCGTCCTGCGCCATCTCTTTCCCGTCCCGGTTTCGATTCCCGCGTCTCTCCCCGTGAGGCGACTCGGATCGAGGGAGGAGTCATCGTTCGCCCCTCCGTGCCGACGCGTTCCTCTCCTCCAGTCCGAACCGATCGCCAGATCGAACGGATCGATCGCCTCGACCGCCTCGAGCGAACGCCGCGTCCTCTCGAGCCGAGTCCCCGCTGGTCGGGCCGGCCGGAGAGTCGCACGATCCCATCGCGCCCTTCCCGAACGTATGAGCCGTATCCCCGGACGAATTCACCCGTGGAGAGACGCCCATCGGCTCGGCCTGACTGGGGTCGGCCATCCGCACCGCCCAGCCGGCCCCCATCCCCAAGCCGCTCCGCGCCGCCCTCTTCCAGTCCTCCAGCGCCTCCTGCTCCGCGGGTTATCGAGCGGTCGACCCCGCTCTATCGTCCCGGGCCTGTGCCGGAACGGTCCGCCCCCGCCACCCCTTCGCGACCCGAGCGGCCCTCCAGACCGGCCCCTTGAGTCGCACCCTTGATCTTTCTTCCAATCGCCCTTCTAATCCCTCAAGCGGGGAGGGTGACACCCACCCCGCCTGGAGATGAGGGGGTTCTCGGTGCGGCCGTGGATCTCTTGACCGCTCGACTGTCCGGGCGTAGCGCCTTCCCGTTTTGCGCGTATGCGTGATCAGATGATCCAAAGAACCGACTATATCGTCGACGCCTGTGCCGGAAGGACCGTCCTGCACCTCGGCTGCGCCGACATGCCCTACACCAGGGTGCGACTCGAGGATGGAACCCTGCTCTATGCGTTGGTCGGTCGAGTGGCCGCACGGCAATACGGACTCGATCTTTCCACGGAAGGGATCGAGATCTTGCGACAGGCTGGCTATGCCGATCTGGCCGTCTCCGATGTTCACCACCTGACGGTGCAGAACCCACTCGCCGGGCAGCGGTTTGACGTCATCCTCGCCGGGGAGATCATCGAACACCTCTCCAATCCGGGTCTTTTCCTGGAGAGTTTGAAGCCGCTGCTCCGCGATTCACCCACGCGATTGATTCTGACGACCATCAATGCCTATTGCGCCTATCGGTTCTTCTATTCGCTGGTCATGCGCGACGAGAGCGTTCACCCGGATCACGTCTGTTACTACTCCAGGAAGACACTGACCACGCTTCTGGCACGGCACGGGTATGACGTCCAGCAAGTCTGCTTCTACCCGATCGGTCGGGAGCACAAGCGATACATCAATCAGGGGCGTGCCCGTCTGCTCTACTGGGTGGATTGGCTGGCCAGTCGCCTCTCTCCGCAACTGGGCGATGGTCTGATCGTCTCGTGTGTCCTGAGGTCGCCGCCTTGACAAGATCCAATCCTGGCGGCTAGGATCAAAAATTCTGTTTCCCCGGCGATAGTCTCGCCGGATCATCTTTGTGGATCATTTTTGTGGATCATCTTTGGTAAGGAGTAGAGCCGTGGCAAAAGGGCGCATCTCCCCGCAAGAACTCAAGCGGGATCCGTTGATGGAGCAGTATCTTTCCACCACCAGCTGGGTGAAGGGCCGATCCCAGTCGATTCTCAAATCGGCCACGGTCGTGGGTATCGTCCTGGTGATCGGGGCGATCGCCTGGCTGATCTTCTCTCGTCGCGCCAACAACGCGGCGGAAGCGATGGCGGAAGCCTTCCGTCATCACAACGCGGTTGTCGCCAATCCGATCCCTCCCAACACCAAAGGCTACGCCTACACCACGCAGGACGAGAAGGATCGCAAAGCGTTTGAGGCTTTTGAAAAGGCCGCTAACGACTACCCTTCCTACAACGAGGAGGTCGGCCGCTTTTACGCCGCGACCCACCAGCTCAATTTTGATCCTGACAAAGCGTTGGCGACCCTTCAGTCGCTCGCACAAAAAGAGAGCGAGGCTGGCGCGCAGGCACGCCTCGCCCTGGCCAATCGCTACGTGGCCCTTGCCCGCTATGAAGACGCGCTTGCCGAGTACAAAAAGTTGAAGGAGAAGCCGTACAGCGTCCCTCTCCAGGTGATCGACGTGGCGGTTGCCGAAGTTCGAGAGTCCCAGGGCCAACCTCAACAAGCGATCGATCTCTATTTCAGCGTCGCCAACGACAGCGCGTGGCGCAGCACGGTTGTTGGGATCCGTGCCGCGAACCGTCTCTCCATTCTGGCGCCGGAGAAGTATGAGAAGTTGCCTGAAGTGAAATCGAACAATCCGCTCTCGGCGCTCTCGAGCCCCATGATGTGAGCGCGGCTGCATTCGAGGGGGCAATCCCCTGTAATCTCAAGACACGAAAAGGAGGAGATGGCATTGCGCCACCTCCTCCTTTTTTCATTGAGATTGGTTGAGGCGATCAAGGGGCTGACCCGGCCTGCCGCTTCTCCGCCTCCCTCTCCAGGAAGGGAATCCCCTTCTCCATCCAGGCCGGTTTGGTCGCGCCCTTGAGGTGATGGTCGAAGAACTCCTGGAGTCGACGGGTGTAGTCCTTTTGATTGGGCCGCTTCCGCAGGCCGTGATACTCCCCATTGTAGTTGAAGAGATAGGCCTCCCGGTCGAGACGGCGGAGGGCGAGAAAGAACTCGATCCCCTGCGTCCAGGGCACTGCGTCATCATTGTCGTTGTGGACCATCAGAATCGGCGTCTGGACTCGGTGGGCGTTGAAGACCGGCGAGTTCTCGAGAAACCGCATCGGGTATTCCCAGAGGCTGCCGCCGATGCGACTCTGGGTCCGCTCGTACTGAAATTGTCGAGAGAGGCCCGTTCCCCAGCGGATTCCGCTGTACGCACTGGTCATATTGGCGACAACGGCGCCCGGCGCCGCGGCGCGAAAGCGGTTGGTGCGCGTGACGAGATAGGCGATCTGATAGCCTCCCCAGCTATGCCCCTGAATACCGATCGCGTCTTCCTGGATAAAGCCCCGACGCACCACCTCTTCGACCGCGGGAAGGACACACTGAACGGCGCTCTCCCCAGGATATCCGATGGTGTAGACGATATCGGGCAGGAGGATGACATACCCGTTACTCGCGTAGAAGGAGGGATTGATCGAGGTTCCCGGCGTTGGGGGGACGAAGCGGTGGAGGTCTTCGGAGAGCTTCTCGTAGATATAGACCATCAGCGGGTATTTCCGATTGGGATCGAAATCGGCGGGTTTGATCAGAATGCCGCTGAGTGGTTGTCCATTGGTGTTGCGATAGCGGATCAGTTCGGCTTTGCCCCATTGAAATGGTTCCATCTGTCGTCCAGCTTCGCTCACCTTGCGGAGAGATTGGAAGGTGGTATCGGTCACGTGCAGATCCGGATACTCGTCGAAGCGGGACGCGGTAAGGAAGAGGGTCTCGGCGTTACGGGCCTTGGTGGGAGCGCTGAAGGCGCGGGCCGCCATCAGCAGCCGCTCGGGAAGGCCGCCGCCAATTCGATCCCGATAGAAGCCACTCTCGCGGGTCTCCTCGTTCTCCGCCCGCAGGAGGAGCGGCGCCGTCGGGTCGATCCAGCGCTCTTCCGGGTCGAGTCGGACGTAGCGCAGCGCCATCTTTCCCTGGCGACCGACTCCATCGGTCAGGTTGCGCGCTCCCGCTCCGTTGGGAGAGATCTGCCACACATCGAACTGGTCATAGACCAGCAGGTCTCGATCCTCCTGTGTCCAGCCGGCAATTCCATACGGGGAGGGGAGATTGGGGGTATCGTGATCCTCTTGCCAGAAACGCACGGGAAGGGTTGCGGTCAGGTTGGTCACCTGTCCATCGGGGATCGAGATCGAATTCCAGTCTTTTCCGTCGAAATAGACGGCGTATTTTCCACCCGGTGACCAGCTGAGAGGAAACAGATTCTTCTCGCGAAGGCGCCGACGGGATCCATCGAGGGTGTTGACCAGGTAGACGTCGGCGTAATTGGTATCGATTCCGATCAATCGACGGTAGCGTCGATCATCCTGCCCAATCGCCCAGAGGCCGTTCGAAGAGGGGCTGATCGAGTCCATCGATTCATCGGCGAGAGGAACCAGCCGCTTTTCGTCGAGGTGGAAGACGGCGCGGTACGATCGATTGCGCTCCTGATTGGCGCGCACTTTCTGCATCGGTTGCAGGTAGTCGTCTTTCCAGTGCCAGAGATCCGCGACCGCCGCCTCGTCCTTTGTCTCCGCCTCGTCCGCAGGGGGAGGCGGAGAGGAAGCCGCACGGGCCACTCCCAGGAAGAGCCGGCTTCCATCCCGCGCGAAGGTCAGCGCCCCCTTGTCGCTGATCGTCCAGCCAGCCGGAAGGCTGGGCTGATCCGGGGCGATCAACCCAGCCGCCGGTCCAGGGGGTTGCTCACCCTGACGATCCCGCTTCCAGTGGTAGAGGTCCCAGCGGGGAGATCCATTGCCGGCCTGTCCAGTTGGCCCTGGAGCAGCCAGAAAGGCGAGCTGGGTCTGGTCTTCGTCCCAGGTCACCTTGGCATAGCGACCGGGCCCCTGCCGGAGAGGAAGGGGAGCAGAGTCGCTGCCGGGTGAGAGAAGGTAGACCCCGTTCGTCTCCACGTTCTGGGCGGAGACAGCGTAGATCAGGCTGCGTCCGTCGCGGGAGAGGCTCATCTCCAGAACCTCCTGGATCGTTCTCTCTTGTCCGGTTGAGAGCGTCCGGACGATCATCCCGCTGCCGAGCGGCCACTTCTCGTTCTTGCCGGTGACGGGTGCGGACTCCGCGCTTGTCTCCGATTCGAGGAGACACGCGACGAACGCTCCCCCGGTCTCGGGAACCTGGAAGCTCTTGACCCGCTCGATGCGCTGAACCTCGCCGGTCGCGAGATTCATGATTCCAAGAGCATTGCGGGGCATCTCGTTCGCTTTTTTCTTCGCTTTCCGCGCCTCGAGCACCTCCGCCTTGGAGGGTTCGATCGTGAAGAGCAGGAAGGTTCCGTCGGCGCTAAAGACAGGCCGACTGGCTCGATTGAGAGCCGCGACCGCCGCTTGCGCCGCCTCTGGATCGCTCGGGGTTGGGGTCGGGATCCGCCAGCCTCTTCCGTGTCGCCACTCCTGCCCACTGACCACCTGCCGAACGACCACCTCGCCATCTCCATCCTGTGGGAGCAGGCTGTACGCGATCCATCGCCCATCGCGAGAGATGGTCGCTCCGACCAGCGAGCGCCAGGCGTCATAGTCCGAGTGGCGTAGCGGGCGACGGCTCGCGCTCGCCGGTTGCCCGACCACACGGGCCACTCCCCCCAGCAGACTGAGGAGGAGCATCACCAGGCAGGCAGACGATCCGCCTCTTCGCCAGCGGGAGCAGTTCTTTCCAGAGTAAGACCCGGGCGGTCGCGTCGTGAGCACTTCTCTCCGAGATCCTGAATGGTTCCTTGTCATGGCCAATGTTACTCCTTCTGGGAAGTCCAGCCGCTGGGTTCCACGGACTGAGGATTCAATTGAATGGTAGATGGAGTCCCACGCGGGGAATCTGCGGGGGCAGGACGAGGGTAACGGGTCGGAGTGGGTTACCCCCACAACGGTCGGCCACGGTAGATGATCTCCCAGCCGCGCGCCACACTCGTCGCGACAGCGTCGTGGTAATGACGGATCGCCTCGCCGCGCGTCGGGTACTCACGCAGCACGGGCTGCCCCTCGCGCGGATCGAGTTTGATGACGGCGGAGATGAACCTTGGTTCGTAGTCGCTCTCCATCGGCTCTGTCTTCACTCTTCGTTCTGTCCCGACCAGACCCAGAAAAGAGAAGAGGGAGTGCTTCGTCATAATCGTCGTATAGGTGGCAGTCTTCTCGCGCATCGTCAGGCTCCAGGGAGGTCAACTTCGGGTCGTCAAACGTGTGCCATCATATCACAAGTCACGAAGAGTCGATGGCTCGTCAGCGGTCTCTCTGGCGACGACCGGGGCGCTGGAGGAGATAGATGACCAGCCCCACGATCGTTCCCAGGGAGAGGAGTAGCTTGTACCCAGCCGGAATGGCCAAAGGGGAGAGATAGGCCTCGATCAAACCCGCCAGCAGAAAGAGAGGCAGACTCCCGGCCAGGAGTTGGATGGCGATCCGCCCCTCCTCGACCAGCGCCTCTCGCCGGGTTCTGTCCCCCGGGGCGACGATAGCCCTTCCGATCATCATTCCAGCCCCGCCGGCAATGAAGATGGCGGCAAACTCCAGAACCAGATGGCCAATCATAAAAGACCAGAGGGCCGTCCCCATCTCGTGGCGCAGAATCAGCGCCTGCAGCGAGCCAAACATCAAGGCTGACGGGAGGAGCACCCGAATCGTGCCCACGATTGGAAAGATGCTCAAGCCAAACGACAACAGCCCAATTCGGATATTCTGGAGGATGATGGTCGCCGCTCCACGGGAGCCCTCCTCCCGCAGCTGCTCCCACCAGGGGGTTCCTGTTCGAATCCGCTCGATGACCGTTGGGGAGAGCGAGCAGAATCGCGCAAATTCCTCATCGTGGAGCGTGGCCGCGAACGAGAAGAGCGTGACGCCCAGAAAGATCGCCATTACGGTCAGTGGGTACCCTCGATACCGACGAAGGAGCAACGGAAAGTCGGACCGATAAAACCGGAAAAGGTCTGCCCAGCGGTAGGAATCTGGGCGGTAGAGGATGGCGTGTCCACGGATCAGAAGATCGTTGAGATAGGCGGCGGCTCGCTCGGCGGCACCTCCCGGGAGGGGAGGCGCCACGGCACGAAGCAGGGCCACGTCGGCCGCTGTTCTCCGATAGAGCGCCCCGAGCGCGCGGAGCTCCTGCCGGGAGAGTTGCCGAAGCCCGCGACGATCCTCGGCTTTGGCGAGCAACTCCTCCAGTTGTTTCCAACTCGCGGAATGCTCTTCGATCAATCGTCTTGGATCTCTTCTTGATCCAAGTGGATGAAGTGGATGGGATCGACCTGGCACGATCAAAATCCTCAGAACGCGTGATAGAGCAGGTGCTTGTAGCCGACACTCAGGCTGTCGAGCAGCGACCTTGGCAGCGTACAGATCACGACCAGGCTGATCAGCCCGTGTGAGATCCCCAGCAGTGGAAGATTGGGAGCGCGGTCGTAGACCCACGACCAGACCAATCCCCCTACCAGGGTCAGCCCCATCAGGGGTTCGTTCGGGGCGTGGAGCAGCGAGAAGAAGACCGCGGTCAGCCCAATGGCCACCCAGTGCGTTTGGCGCGTCAGGGGGGACGGATGGCTCGTCTCGCCACCAGCCAGGGGGAACACCTCGCGGAGTCGGCGATGCAGCACCCCTTGCAGAATCGTCTGCTGCGCGATTCCAGAGAGCGGGAGGAGCAACAGCGCCCTTGCGAACTCGTCGTACAGATGCAGGGATTCAGCCCACCAGCCAATCCCTAGAAGAATCGCGCTGGACAGACCGGTCGGCAGTGCCAGGAGACGGGCCGCCTTCCGTGCGTGCCCCCACGTCAATCCCAGATCCGACGGTCGCTCCCCTCTCAACCACATTGAGCATCCAATCGTCAGCAAGGCCGGAATGCTGGCCACCAGAACCAGCGATCGATGGCTTCCCGGAACGAGGGGAACCACTCCCCACGTGATCAATAGAACCGAGAAGAGCAGGGAGAGGACCTCCAGACCACTGACCAGTCTCCTCGTCGCCCACCCATCTGGTCTGCCCTTCGGTTCGTCCCATTCACCCATTCCGAATCTCCTCCGCTGGCGGGATGATGCTCTCCAGGATGACGAAGGCGATGGCGCGGTCAACGGCATGGGAGAGGGAGACGTGGCTTCGGTTGACGCCTAACTGTCCAATCAACGCTGCTGCCTGTCCGTGAAATTGGAGGTGCGGCGCCCCTTCCGGGGATGATATGATCTCGACGTCGTGCCAGGAGAGGGCGCGGACCGGCACGGCTGCGCCAAGCGCCTTGCGGGCAGCCTCTTTGGCAGCAAAGCGCGCGGCATATCGCTCTTCACGGATTGAAAATTGCTCGCAATACGCAATCTCACCCAGTGTAAAGATACGATCCCGAAATCGAGCCCCATGCTCCTTCAGCGATCTTGCCACCCGGTCGATCTCGACAATGTCGATTCCAATCCCAATAATCATGTCAGGTTCGTCTTTCTTTTTCTGCCGAAGCCGGATGGCGCTGTCGACAGGAGACGCCCCCCTTCGTCGGATGAGGTCCAGGATCGATGGATTCCTTTCAACTTGATCGTGTCGATTCAATGCAGCTGCTGCGTTGCTCGCCGTTGTTGGCGGCTGGGTTCGAGCACGCTTTCAGTACGCGTCAGGGAGGGGTCAGTGCTCTCCCCAATCAGAGCCTCCACCTGGGGCAGACGGAACAGGACGGAGCGGCCTCCTGGCCCCTCATCCGCGAAAACCGCCGCCGCTTTCTCGCCAGCCTCGATCTGTCCGATTGGCCCCTCCACCTCATTCGTCAGGTTCACTCCGCGACCGTCGAGATCGTCACCGAGTCGGGGGCCATACCGGTAGAACCTCCCCCGATTGCCGATGCCGTGGCGACCCGCCTGCCAGGGATCCTGCTCGGCGTTCAGGCGGCCGATTGTCTCCCGCTGCTAGTGGCGGATCCAGTCACCGGCGCGGTGGCGGCCATCCACGCTGGATGGCGCGGAACAGTCGAGCTGATCGTCGCACGAACCCTCGAAGCGATGCAACGCTCCTTCGGCGCCCACCCATCGGATCTGCTGGTCGCGCTCGGCCCCGCCATCGGTCCGTGTTGTTTTGAAGTGGGCCCGGAAGTGGCGGCACGGTTCGCGGCGATCGACCCGCTCACACGCACTCATCTACTCTCCAATCCGACTCCTGATGGAAAGGCCCGTCTCGACCTCAACCTGGCCAACCTCCATCAGCTGTGGCAGGCGGGTGTCCGACAGGACCATGTTTACGATTGCAAATACTGTACTGTCTGTCACAATAACCTCTTCTTCAGTTACCGCTTCGAGCGTGGGACGGAACGGCCAGTTGGTCGTCATCTGGCGGTCATTGGCAGACGTCAGTCGAACCCTCTCCGCTGACTACTCCAGCGATGACTCCCCGGCGATCATTTCTTTGATGACGGGAAGAAGATGACGGGAAGAATTGGAATGATCATGACTTTCTCCTCTGCTCGCCGACTGCTCCTTCTGGTTGCTCTTGTCGCCTTAGTGACTACGTCACGGGGGGTGGCGCAGCAACCTGCTTCAGGTCCCGGCCCGGAACCTTCTCCCTCCCCCTCCCAGACTCAGCAGGAGCCCGTGCCGCCGGTCGACTCTGACGAGGACCTCCGTCGCCTGATACAGCAGGCGGGTGGCAGCGAGACCCAATTGATCACCAGCCTGGAGGGCTACCTGCGGCGGTGGCCCCGCACGCAGCGCCGCTCCGAAATCGAGGAAGAGATCTACAAACTGGCAGTCAAGGTACGGGACCGGGATCGTATCCTGTCATATGGGCCGCAACAGATTGAGCAGAACCCTGAAAGTGTCGATGTGCTGGGTGAAATGGTGACGGCCTTGCGGGAGCGTCGACAATCGGGTGATCTCGAGCGCGCACGCGGCTACGCGGAGCAGCTGGTTCGAGAGTTCGAGTCCCTCCTGGCGGCCCGCCCCAAACCGCGCCGCCTGAGTCAGGCTCAATGGGAGGAGCAGAAGCAACAGGGGCGTGCTTCGGTCTATTTGACACGAGGCCGCGTCTACGCCGACCTCGGAGAAGACGAGAAGGCGAAGCGAGACCTCCTGCAGAGTGCCCAACTGGCCCCTCTCGCGATCACCTTTCTGGCGCTCGCCGAGGTGGCGGAACGACGTAAAACGCCCCCTCCAGACGCTGACGAGGTGCTCGGATACCTGCGTCAGTCACTCCTTTACGGGCTGATCGAAGGCGCCGAGGATATCGACCTTCCCTCCGTGCGTCATCGTTTGCGTACCCACTACCTCGCGCGGCATCAGACAGAGACGGGACTCGGCGATCAGCTCCTGACAGACTTGGACGCCCATCTGCAACGCCAGGCGCAGCGGATAGCCCGACTTGCCCCTCCTCATTCCAACGCCAGTGCCGCCACGGGGACGGATGCGCTCGCCTTTCGTCTCTCCCGCCCGGAAGGCGCCCCTCTCGATCTGGCCACCTTACGCGGCAAGGTGGTGGTCATGAACTTCTGGGCCACCTGGTGCGGGCCGTGCCGAACGGAGCTGCCCCTTTTCGAGAAGACGATCGAGCGCTATCGCAACGATCCTTCCGTCAGTTTCCTTGCCGTGACCACCGACGAGGACCGGGAGGCAGTCCTGCCCTACCTCCGGCAGTATGGGTATCAACTTCCCGTTGTCTTCGCCGATGGGCTGGGCGAGTTCTTTGACGTTACCTCGATCCCGACGACCATCATCCTGAATTCTGCCGGGAAGGTCTCCTCTCGGCTCCGTGGCTATAACCCTCGGGAAGACTTTGTCGCTCTGCTCCAGCAGCGGATCGAAGAGGCCAAAGCCGCTCCATCGACCCCGCAGTAACACCCGTCGATTTTCAGTGCGGCACACTCAGTCGGAACTGCCCCTTTTCATCGTAGAGCCGCTGGTAATGGCGCGCGTTGCGGTAGACACCCTGAACGTAGAGCCGAGTCTCTCGCAACGGAATCTGTTCGACCCAGTCCTCGATCTCCAGGGTCGGATTGGCGCCGACCCAGCGTGCTACGCGGGTTGGCCCTCCATTATAGGCGGCCGCAATATACTCAAACCGCGAGAACCGCTCGGACAACTCTCCGAGATAGGCCGTTCCGAGTTGCAGATTGAGGACGGGATCGAAGAAGTCTGTCCGGCTGAGGCGCCCTCCTCCAAGTCGATTCTTTCTGGCGACAGACTGCCCCGTCGAAGGGAGGATCTGCATGAGGCCAAGCGCGTTGGCCCGGCTGCGAGCGCGTGGATTGAAGACCGTCTCCTGCCGAATCAGCCCGGCGACGAGATACGGGTCGAGTCCGTGGCGTCTCGATTCCGCCTGAATTTGAGACCACCACGCCAGTGGATAGAAGATCTGCCAGGCCTCCCGTGGCATCTCGTCCGGCAGGGACTGCCCGTAATCCGGATAGCCACGCTTGAGGACTTCGATCGCCGCGGCATTTTCGCCGGCATCGCGCTGGAGCTGGGCGAGCCGCAGGTTGAGAAGCGGGGAGTTGGGGGCGTCCTGGCGCGCGGCTTCCAACTCGTCCCGTGCCCAGCGTGCGTACTGAAGGCGCCGCAGCTGCTCTGCGCGCGCGACACGATCCCGCTGTTCCGGCCGCAACGAATCGGGGATGATCCGAATCGATTGCAATGCCCTCACCGCCTGCGCCAGCGGAGATTCCGACTGCAGCGAAACCGTTTTGACCCCTTCCCGGTTGAGCTCGGCGATCCGCCGTTCGGCGTTGTGCCCAAACCAGCTCGCCCCATACCGTGTCAGAAGCCCGCGGTAGAGGGTCAAGGCGCGTGACTTGTCTCCGTGTCGCTCGTGATGCAGCGCCGCCCAGAAGGCGGCTCTGCCGCGGTGGTCCGTCACTTGTCCATATCGCGCCAGGTGATCTGTCAGCAGATCTGCCGCGGTCCGATCTTCTCCAGCTTCGTGGGCACGCCAGGCAAGAAAGAAGTGCGCCTGATGGGCTCCTTCGGCCTTTGGATATTGGCGCACCACCTGCTGATAGTAGGCGGTTGCCTCCTCTTTTCGATTTCGTGCCTCGTGGAAGCGGCCCAGGGCCAGGAGGAGGTCCCCGGTTCTCCGGTGGTTTGGATTCCCGCTCAGACTACTCCCTGACTCCGCCTGGCGCAGCCTGCCGAGGGTCGCGACGGTGCCGGCCTCATCGCCTGACGCGAGTTGGGACTTGCCCAGAAAGTAGAGGGCCTTGCCTCTCTCCGCGCCGGCGCCGGCTTCAACGCGGGAGAGAATCTCAACCGCTTCCGCGAACGCCTCTCCGCGGTAGAGATTGATCCCGGCGCGGAGCCAGACTTCATCGCTTGTCTCGACGGAGAGACGTCGGCCCAGCTCCTGATAAGCCCGACCCGCGATCAGCCACAAGCCGGCCTCCTCCAGCTTCTCCGCCCGTCGCCGCCAGAGGCCTGCACTGAGACGTCCTTCCGCGATCTCACTCACCCCCAGGGATTGTAAGAGACCGGGCGCCCTCTCCGCTTCCATCTCCTGCGGTGACTCGAAATAGAGGCGACGCAGCAACCGGATTGCCTCGTCGGGACGGTTGCGTTCTCTCCAGAATTCCGCCGTTTGGAGGAGTGCCGCGCCATCGCCGCGTGCCACCCATGGCCTGAGATCCTCGATCGCTTGCGAGGAGTCCCCCCTCTCCCTGGCGAGATCAGCGGCCAGGAGCGCTGCCGTGCGGCTCATCAGCGCCTGTGGATACTCCCGCACCAACTCTCGCAGCGCCCTCTCCCCCTCCCTTGTCCGCTTTGCCTCGAGATGCGTCAGCGCCCGATGGTAGAGGGCGTAGTCAGCCAGCGCGGGATTTCGCATCAGGCCGACTTCGTCTCCCTGGGGAGCCCGAAGTTCCTTCAGTTCCCTCGCGGCACCCCTTTGCGTCTGTCCTCCCGCGTCCAGTACGTCCCATAGAGACACAGAGAAGACCAGGCCAACCGCGACGAGTGTTCCCCATCCCCGAGTGCCAGCTCTTTTTCTTATCCTTTTGATCCTGTGGTCAAACAAACTGAACCTCCCCTCCACGGAAGCAGAAAGAGCCAGCGCCATCCCCAGACCCACTCCAGGCTGGGAGGGACCGGCGAGACCAACCATGACTAGTCGATTCCTCCGGTCGTTTCGGCCTGCTGTCGACAAGTCCTCTAGCGTAAGGCGGGGCCCGGATAGCTCACTCCAAGCTTGGCTGGATCCCCTTCCGCGAGCGTCTGTACCAACTCTTCGTGGTAGTAGTCGACCTCCATCGCCACCTCCGGCGAGACCCGTTTGTCGTAAACCTGTCGGCTTCGGTCGATCTCCTCCGCCAGCCGCTCGTAGAGGTCGAGGTTCCGCCTCCCTTCCTGGACTTTGGAGGCGTTGTAGAGCTTGATCTCCGAAACCAGCAGGCGCGCAAAACGACGCGCGTCATTGTGGGCTCGTTGCTCCATCTCGTCGACGATGGGGGGAGCGTCCTGGGTTCGCCCAGCGAGAGGAGGGACCGGTGGCCGATGGATGGGCGGCGGAGGTTCCGGAACAGGGCTTCTTCCCTCATCCCCTACCTTCCCGGAACCTGGTTCGTTTCGCGGGGGCTCCGGGCTTGCCGCGAACGGGAAGTGGACTCGAACCTCGTCCTCCTTCTTCTCCAACTCTTCCGGCTCTTCGGTGAGGAACGGGATCTCTCCTGCCGGAATCTCCCGCGTAATCCGTCCCATCTCCGGGCTCATCACGAAGGGGGAAAGCAGGGCCTTGTCCCTGGCTGCTGAGTCATCCTGCACTGCCACCGGCACTTTCTCTTCCTCAGCCTCCTCGCCTGGCTCGGCCTGGATGGCCTGCTCCGCTGGCATAGCCTGCACGGCTTGTTCCGTCTCGTCTCTCTGATCAGGAGGTTCGATTGTGGTTGGGGCTTCCGCCATCCACGCTGGTGTTCCCTCGGGGGCCGTCGGGGAGACCGGAGAGGTCTTCTCGGCAGCCGCGGGACTCGGCTCGGCGGGCGTGGGCGGCGCCGGCTCGGTGAACCCGGTTGGCATCGGGTCCGCTTTGCCCGCCGGAGCGGCCGCGACCTCCTCCGCTCGGGTCGACTCTGCCGGGGTGGGCTCCGGGGTGGGCGAGAGGGAAGGTTTGGGCGCCGCCGAGACCAGCTGCTTCCGGGTCGAGAGCAGCTCGATCACCAGAGCTGTCACCCGCAGGAGGATCTCGATGGCCCGCTGGTCGATTCGTTCCTCCTCTTGGGGGGTCCGCGCGTCCACATAGAGGACTGCGACGGCTTTCTCCCGAACGACCAGGGGGAGCGCCACTGCTCGTGTGGGCAGGGGGCCACCGTGGGAACCCACGACCGCTTCCACTTGATCCGCGGTGGGATTGGCCAACGCGACCGCCTGCTGCTTCCGCAACGCCTCTCCCAGCAGCGATCCGCTCTCAACACTGCTTCTCAGGCTCGTCACGGTGCCATCGGTGAGTCCGTTCTCAAATCCGCGGGCACGCCATCCAAGCACGTTGCCGCCCCGCACCACAAAGAAGATGGCTCGGGGCGCATAGTCGGAGACTTGATCCAGCAGTCGCAGCAACGCCTCCTGCTGGCTGGTCTGAAGGGAGATCGATTCAATGGCTCCCCGGAGGCTGTCGAATTGGATGGAGTCAGGTTCGACCCCCTTGCGCTCCGGCTCCTGTACTGTCTGCGGCAGAGCAGTAGCCAGGTGGGAGCCTTCTTCGAGCGATCGCAGAGTTCGACCGAGAACCTCCCGGCTGCTCCTCAGTCTCTCTTCCATCTCCACAAAGCGCGCCTCGGCGGCCTTTCTCACCTCTTCGACCGCGGCTTCGACCGCCGCCGACAGCTCCGCTCGATGCGACTCCACTTGTCTCTGGCGCTCGCTCGCGACCGCCTCCTCCATCGACCGCCAGGCCGGATCCAACTCCTGCCACACTGGCTGGCTGGCACGCTCGATCCGTTCCTCCAATCCCTGCAGCAGAGACTGAAATTGCTGCACTTCCTGTCGCAAGGGTTGCAGTCGTCCGGCCATCAGCGACTCCATCCTCCGGTCAAGATCGCTGCGGACTTGTTGCCACCATTCACCAGGAGCCGTCACTTCGTTCCGATCGTTCTCCACGTTCACGGTCCTTTCGTCCTCCACCTCTTGCCTCCGATCCCGCCCTTCCGCGGTCCCACTTCACCCTGGATGGCCCTTCGCTCAAGTCTTCCTCGATGCCGGGGCCAGGTTGGAATCCACCTCTCTTATCCTCGATCTCTTCGTCGAGCGACTCTTCCACCGCCATCCGATTCTCATTCGGGTTGTCATTTGGGACTGGGTCGCCTGTGGCGAACGAATGGTGGAAGAGGTTCACGACAAAGGCGGATCCTGGGTCTCTCTCCCCGGAATCGCCTGTCTCAAGGAGCCACGCGCCTGCTTGGCTGAATCGCTGCCGCGATTCTCGACCATACAGGCGACGAACGCTTACCCCGGTCACTGCCTTGTTCCGGCAGGCTCAGGTCGACTGTTCTGTTGAGTCAACCTGGATCTTCTGATCCGATGTCGCCTTTCTCGGCGAACATGACGCTCGACGCTGGCTTGAACCTATCTGCGAGATCTTCCGCCTCAGGCTCCACCGGCGTCTTCCTCTCTTTTGTTTTCTCTTTTTTCTTTTTTTCCTTCTTGTTGCCTGTCCCGACTGTTCATCGGCTATGAAAGGGAAGGGCCCGCTTTTTCAGCCAGCGAGCCGCTTTGCTCTGAGCGCAAGTGCAGACGGATTTCCAGTTTCAGAGGCTATCTTTTCAAAATACCGATATGTATTATTGACGCAGTTGGGAGGCTTGTCAATTTCTCTTCCTTTCTCCCCTGATCCCTCCCCTGGACAGACCCTGCGGGTCCGCGGGGAGGCTCGAGCCCTTTTCGTTTTTACTGCCCACCCCGTTTTGAGCTTGATTTCAAGTTCAATCTCTTTATAATGTCGCCGTGCTCCTCACCTGAAATTCACTGCCCGTGGAAATGGTGTATTTCAGGACTGTACTTTTGTACCGACGTAAATGCTGTCAGATGGCATCACATCATGGCAGACTTGGCCGTGGATCTGGCGGCCTTCAGTCTGATTCTGCTTCAGTCTGACTTTATTGATTGTCGACCAGACTGGATTGCAATTGGTCTCGGATTGGGTCCGAATTGCGACCAGACAGTTACGCAGGTATCCAAATTACCTGAGCGTGCCGTTTGGCACGTCCCTCACAAGATCTGGTCGCGTCAATAGTCAGC
>JBEIJP010000002.1:0-31553 GCA_040380245.1 Acidobacteriota bacterium
AATCAGGGAGTTGGTCTGGGTGGGGTGGGATCCGCGATTCCCCTCAACCTTGGGGTGACCTTACAGCGGCTCGGTCGTCACGCCGAGGCGGTCAGCGTCCTCACCGAGCTGGTCGAAAAGGATCGGTCGATGGCGCGGGCCCGGATTCCGCTCGCCGACTCCCTCATGCAGGTGCAGCAGTGGGACGCGGCGGTCGAGGTGCTGCAGGCGGCGCTCGAGACCTCGCTCGGCCCTGAACTGGAGGCGGAGGCCCGCTACCGGCTCGCCCAGACCATGGTTCGTGAGGAGCGCTACCGTTCCGCAGTGCGCGAACTCGATCGGGCGCTCGCCCTGTTGCCTGGCTGGACGGGAACTCCCCTGGCGCAGCTCCTGCTGGGAAAGGCCCATCTCTCCCTGGGCAATGACGAGCTTGCCGAAGCCGCTCTCCGCCAGGCACTTGAAAAAGGAGGCTCTGCCGTGGTCGAGGGACGCCTCCTCCTGGCGCGAATCTTCCTGCGTCAGAAGAAGTTCGACGCGGCGGAGAAGATGTTGGAGCAGTACTCGCGGGAGGCCGGACGGGCGACCTCGCAGACCGAGGTGACGGACCTGCTGCGGCAGATCCGTGCCGGGCGGCCGTGACTATTGTCCGTATTGGGCTGGCAATAGAGAAAGGGGGGCAGGACCATTTGATCCTGTCCCCCTTTCTGCCGCGTACCGCTTCTTTCCGGTCCCGTCGCACCTCCCAGGGAGGTGGAGGGGTCTGGAGATGGGCCGATTAGAACCCGAGGCGAAGTCCGAACCGGTACTGCCGCGAGTCGTTGAGGGCGCCGGTAACCCGCCCGAAGTTGACGTTGGTGATATCCCCATTCGGATTGGTGAAGTGGGGCGTGTTCGAGAGGTTGAACGCCTCGACACGGAACTGGAGGTTGACCCGCTCCGTGATCGAGAACTGCCGGAAGAGACCGAAGTCCCAGTTAGCGAAGCCGGGGCCACGGAGAATGTTGAACGCCGCGGTCCCGAAGCGGGCCTGGGTGACCTGGGCGAAGGCGCTGGTGTCGAACCAGGTGCCGCTCGTCCCGATGTTCTTGTACTTCTCGACCGTGCTCTTGACCAGATCCGCACGCTGGCTGCTGCGGGGGGCGTTGAGAGAGGTCCCCGGGGCCGTGACGCTGAAGGGGGTCCCGCTCATGAAGCTGAAGATATTGTTGATCTGCCAGCCCCCGACGAGTTGAGAGACAAACCCCTTGTCGCTGATCCACTTGCGCCCCTTACCGAAAGGCAGCTCGAGGATGTTGGTGATCTGGAGGTTGTGGGTCCGATCGAAGTTGCTGAGTGTCTGGTTGAGGTGGAAGAACTCCGGGATGTTGATGCGTGGGGTGTCGTCGCTGTTCTGGACACCCGCGGTCGTGATCGATTTGGACCAGGTGTAGTTGGCCCCGAAGGAGTACCAGTCACGGAAGCGACGCTCGATCCGGACCTGCATCGAGTCGTAGCGGCTGTTGCCGATCGGCGCGGCGACGGTCGTGTCGGCGACCCGACCAAAGCGCTGATTGAGGATGCGGCCGGGGGTCCCCCCTCCGACAGGCGCATAGTTGAGCTCCTGCAGGCCCAGCTGGCGGATCTGTCGCGTCGCGACGTACCCGATCTCGCCGGTGAAGCCGAGGCCGAGCTCCTTCTGCAGCGTGAAGTTCCAGGACTGGACGTACCCACGCCGGAAGAAGTCCGGAAGCGTCGTCGCGCCCACGTTGGAGGGCATATCGATGATGCCGTTGCCGAGGCTCGGGACCGTGATCGGATCGATTCCCTGCGAGAGCCGCCGCGCCGGCATGAGCGCGTTGACCGCCGGGATGACGAGGCTGATCAGGACCGGGTGGTTGGTGCGCATCGGGCGCGCCAGCGCGTACGGGTCGTTGGTCAACCCGTAGCCGGCCCGCAGGACGAAGGTTGGCGAGAAGCGGTAGGCGAGCCCAACCCGTGGAGCGAAGAGTCGCTTGCTGACCTCGACCCCCATATCCTCTGGCACGGACCCGATTCCGCCGATCTCCATCTTGTTGGTTTGTGGGTTGTAGCGCTCCAGTCCTCGATCCGCTCGGGTCGGAACCGCGAAGTACTCCCAGCGGGTTCCGAGCGAGAGGGTCAGTCGGCTGTTGACCTGCCACTGGTCCCGCGCGTAGAGGCTGTACTGGTTCTGGCGGGTCGTGTAGGGCGCCTCGGTCAGGCCGAGGCGGCCGAGCTGCGTCGGGAGGCCGAGCAGGAAGGTCGCCCAGCTGTTGAAGTTGCTTCCCAGGCTTGCCTGGAGGCAGCGGGACGAGTTGGCGGGATCGACCCGGACACATGACTGGGTCGGGCCCTGCCCGAAATCGAAGCCTCCGCGTGCGCCGTAGCTCGCGCCGCCGACAAACTCCGGCTGCGTGTGGTTGAGCTGTTGGACCGAGAAGTCGCTGCCGAAACGGAGGTTGTGCGCGCCCTTCAGCCAGTTGGCATTGAAGACGTACTGGAACTGGTCATCGCTGCGGTAGTAGGGCATGTAGGTCTCCGTCACCCCATACCGCTCGTAGCCGCCGACGTTGAAGAGGGGGAAGCCGCCTTCAAAAGCCCGGGTGCCGTTGGTTCCCGGAATTCCCAGCAGATCCAGACCTGGCCGTGAATTGATGTCGCTGTGCTCGACGCCCGTGTTCATCCGCACGAAACCGAAGTTGCCGTCGAGGATGAAGTTGGACCGAACCGTATAGGTTCCCCCCAGGGAGAAGTTGTAGGTGGCCCCGGAGCCGGTTCCCGGGTTGCCGCCGGCGATCGGGGCGCCCTGGAGGACGGGACCAAAGGTTGCTTCGTTGAAGGTCGAGAAGTCGAGGTGGCTGTAGCGCCCGAAGAGGTTGAGCTTGTCGTTGGGCGTCCAGTTGACCTTGGTGTCGAGCGTCCAGCGGTCGAAACGGAAGGGCGCGGAGGTGAAGTAGTTGTTCTGCTGGGCGATCGTTCCGCCGGCGCCAACCTGGTTCGGCAGCGGGATGAGCGGAAGGATCTTGGCGACGATCGGACTGATTCGATTGGCGCAGATGACATTGGCGACGCCATTGCAGGCGATCGGCTGACGATCGGCTGGATTGGCGATCAGGTTGCCGCTGGCATCGAACGGATCGAAGATCGTCGTGTTCGAGGCGCGCAGATCGCCCGTGCGCAGGGGAGCGGTTGGCACCGTCAGGTTGGGACGCTCGAAGTTGCGCCGATCGAAAGTGCTCTCATAGCTTCCGAAGAAGAAGAGCTTGTTCTTGATGATCGGCCCCCCGAGGGTTCCGCCAAACTGGTTGTAGACGATCTTGCTCCGCTTGCGCAGTGACCCATCCGCGTTGCGCGGCTGGAAGAAGTTGCGCGCGTTGAGCAGCTGGTTGTTGTGGTACTCGAAGGCTGAGCCGCGATACTCGTTGGTTCCGCTCTTGATCTGGACGTTGATCGCCGCGCCGCCGGCGAGCCCCTGCTCGGCGTCGAAGCTGTTGGTGACGACGTTGACCGTCTCGATCGACTCGAGGGCCGGTACGTAGGCGGTGACGTGCGGCAGCCAGAGATTGGTCGAACTCGCGCCATCGATGCGGGTGTTGTTCGAGCTGTAGCTCGACCCGTTGGCATTGAAGACCAGCGAGCGCGAGGGATTGGACGGAATCGAGTGCGCGTCAGCAGGAGGCGTGATCCCGGGCAGTGTTTTGAAGAGATTCTGGTAGTTGCGGCCGATCGGCACCGGCAGGTCGCGCAGCGGTCGGCTGGTGATCTCGGCGCTGACATCAGCCCGATCAGCCTTGAGTTGGGCCGATTCGGCGGTGATGACGACCGTCTCGCTGACCTCCCCGACCTCAACTGCGAGGTTGGCGCGGGCGATGCTGTTGAGGGTCACGACGATGTTCTCGCGACTGACCGTCTTGAAGCCATCCTTCGAGGCCTTGACAGTGTAGGTTCCGGCGAGGACGTTCGGGAAGTCGAAGTTCCCCGCCGCGTCGCTGACCCCCTGTTTCGATTGGCCGGTCTCCTTATGCGTGATCGTGATCGTCGCTCCCGGCAGGGCCGCCCCACTTGGATCGGTCACATCTCCAGTGACGGAACCATAGAGAACCTGAGCCTCTCCCGTCATTGGGACGCAAGAGAGCACGAGGAGCGCCAAGCCGCACTGCAGGAATCGGCTGCACCAGGCAAGCACCCCTGGACGATTGCTTTTCATATTCAAATCTCCCGTTAGGTGGTGAATAGAGATGGGCCGGGCATTTCCGGCGAGAGATTCATCCACATCAGCAAGCTGTCTTGTTCAAATCCGTCAGTCTATTGTTCTTTTGAAGAGGTTCATTTGGACTTGCGGATTATCGAAAAGGTTTGACCGACTGTCAACCCTGCATTATGATGCGCACGCTTCTCCAGGAAATCCACGTCTCCATCGTCATCGAAATCCGCGGAAGGTCGATGAGGCAAGCGGGACTCACTCTGTAAACGCGTGCGCAGTCGCGCACTTGGAGGCTGAATGAACGTCGAGCCCACGAACCCTCCCCGGAGGATCATTCGACATCTGCGTTGGTACATCTGCACGCTGCTCTTCTTCGCGGCGACGATCAACTACCTCGATCGACAGGTGATCGGCATTCTCAAGCCGACGCTCGAGAAAGAGTTTGGCTGGTCCCAGATCGACTACAGCAACATCGTCTTCTGGTTTCAGACTGCCTACGCGGCGGGCCTGCTCCTGGTCGGCCGGGTCATGGACTGGATGGGAACCCGCAAGGGATTTTCCATCGCGGTCATCTTCTGGAGCATCGCCGCGGCGGGCCACGCGCTGGCGCGGAGCGTCTTTGGATTCGGGGTTGCCCGGTTTGCCCTGGGGCTGGGGGAGGCGGGGAACTTCCCGGCATCGATCAAGACCGTCGCTGAGTGGTTTCCGAAGAAGGAGCGGGCGCTGGCGACGGGTATCTTCAACGCCGGGACGAACGTTGGCGTCCTGGCCGCGGCGGCGATCGTTCCCTGGGTGACGGCGTCCTTCGGCTGGAAGTGGGCGTTCATCGTCACCGGGCTGGTTGGTTTCGTCTGGCTCGCCTTCTGGTGGGTGATCTACCGCCATCCCGACGACCATCCGAATCTTTCTGAAGAAGAGAGAAGGCATATTCAGAGTGATCCGCCCGATCCGGAGGTCAGGACTCCGTGGCGCAGGTTGTTGCCGCACCGTCAGACGTGGGCGTTCGCGGTGGGGAAGTTCATGACCGACCCGATCTGGTGGGTCTACCTCTTCTGGTTGCCGAGCTTTCTCAATGACAAGTACGGGATCGATCTCAAGAGCGTCGCGCTTCCGTTGATCATTGTTTATCTGATCGCCGATGTGGGAAGCGTTGCGGGGGGATGGCTCTCGTCGAGCCTGATTCAACGGGGATGGACGATCAATCGGGCACGCAAGACGGCGATGCTGATCTGCGCCGTCTCGGTGACCCCGATCGTCTTTGCCGCCCAGGCCACGAATGTCTGGGTGGCGGTGCTGCTCGTCGGGCTCGCCGCGGCGGCGCACCAGGGCTGGTCGGCCAACATGTTTACGACGGCTTCCGATATGTTCCCCCGGCGGGTGATCGGCTCGGTGGTCGGCATTGGCGGCTTTGCCGGCGCCCTTGGAGGGATGATCATTGCCAAGGTCGTGGGCTATATTCTCGAGTGGACGGACAGCTATGTCCCCATCTTTATCATTGCCGCGTCGGCCGATCTGGTTGCCCTGCTGGTCATTCATCTCCTGGCTCCCAATCTCGAGGAGGCGGAGCTGTAGGCGGCGGAGTTGCGTCCGATTGGTCGACTGGAGGCCGCGAGTCTTGAGTCTGAAGGGCAGCCAGAGGCTGCCCTTCTTCGTCTGGGTGGACCTGGCTTGACGGTTCGGCGGGATGGGGAAGAAAGAGGAGAGAGGAGAGACCAAAGATGAACGACATGAACAGCAGCCACGACTACCGGGGATCGAAGGGCGGCAAGAGGATCTGGATCAGCCTGGCCTGGTTCCTTGAGAGTGTCCTTCTCTCGATCACGCTCAGTGCTTGCGGCGGTGGAAAACCCGGCGGCGACTATGATCTGGTGCTGAAAGGCGGACGGGTCATGGATCCAGAGACCCGACTGGATGCCCGGCAGAATGTGGGGATTCGGGATGGGCGAGTCGTGGCGTTGACGACGGGTCCGCTCCAGGGGCGGGAAGAGATCGATGTCGCCGGGATGGTCGTCGCTCCCGGTCTGATCGATCTCCACTCCCACGGCCAGGACGATGAAAACTATCGCTACAAGGCGCGGGATGGCGTGACGACGGCCCTCGAAATGGAGGTTGGAACGAATGATGTCGCCGCGTGGTATGCGCAGCGTGAAGGGCGATCGATCATCCATTTTGGCGTGACCGTCGGCCACGTCCCTGTCCGGATGAAGGTCTTTGGCGATACAGGCAGCTGGCTTCCGCGGGACCGGGCGATCTCGACGCGGGCCACCCCCACCCAGAACGGCGAGATCGAAGCGTTGGTCAAGCGGGGGCTCGA
Organism: Acidobacteriota bacterium; assembly: GCA_040380245.1. GTDB lineage: Bacteria > Acidobacteriota > Blastocatellia > RBC074 > RBC074 > CAIOZW01. The sequence goes on from JBEIJP010000002.1 coordinate 6,495, forward strand.
CGAGGGGGCCCTGGGCATCGGGTTTGGGATCGCGTATGTTCCCGCGACGCGCCGGGCGGAGATCCTCGACCTCTTTCAACTGGCCGCGGAAGAGGGCGTGACCTGCTTCACGCACGTGCGCTCCCACGGAGCGGTCGAACCCGGCAGTGCGATCGAGGCGATGCAGGAGGTGATTGCCGACGCGGCGGCGACCGGGGCCTCGCTCCACATCGTCCACGTGACCAGCACCGGGCTGGTTCAGACCCCTGACTGCCTCCGGCTGATCGATGGAGCCCGCCGTCGCGGAATTGACGTGACGACGGAGGCCTATCCCTACACCGCGGCGATGACGGGGATCGAGACGGCGATCTTCGATGAGGGCTGGCAGGAGAAGCTCGGAGTGACCTACCAGGACCTGCAGTGGGTCGCCACCGGAGAGCGGCTGACGGCGGAGAGCTTCGCCCGTTACCGCCAGCAGGGGGGACTGGTGGTGATCCACTCGATCCCAGAGCAGATCGCCGCCACAGCGGTGCGACATCCGGAGATCATGATCGCCAGTGACGGACTGCTGACCGCTGGGAAGGGCCATCCACGGGGAGCCGGATCCTATGCGCGTGTGCTGGGTCACTATGTGCGCGAGCAGAAGGCCCTCTCCCTGATGGACGCGTTGCGCAAGATGTCGTATCTGCCCGCGGCCCGGTTGGAGAAGGCGGTCCCGATGATGGCTCGGAAAGGACGGTTGCGAGTCGGCGCCGACGCCGATCTGATCGTCTTCGATCCCGATCGCGTCATCGATCGGGCGACCTTCGAGGAGCCGAGCCGTTATTCGGAGGGGATTCGCCACGTGCTGGTCAACGGTCAACTGGTGGTGCGCGACGAGGCCCTGGTGGAGGGAGTCCATCCGGGGCGCGGCGTGCGCCGCGAATCGCAACCGGGATCCAATTCCGGGAACGGAACGGGTCGATGAGCGGGGAGCACGCGGATGGATCCGTTGACACAGGGAGTGCTGGGGGCGGCGGCGGCGCAGTCGCTGATCGGCTGGCGGCGCGGGGAACAGGTCGTGTGCCGGCGGTCGATCGTCAGCAAGGCCGCGCTTCTGGCCCTGATCGGCGCGATCGCCGGCATGGCGGCCGACCTCGATGTCTTGATTCAGTCGGCGAGTGATCCGACGCTGGCGTGGCGATTTCACCGCCACTTTACCCATAGCCTACTGTTCATTCCCATTGGAGGGACGCTGGTCGCGCTGCCCTTTCTTGGCTGGTCTCGACGTCGGGCGGATTGGCCCTTGATCCTCGCCGCAAGTTGGATCGGGTACGCGACGCACGGCCCCCTCGATGCCCTGACCTCGTATGGTACGCTCCTCTTCTGGCCCTTGACGGATCACCGGGTCGCCCTCGATTGGATGGCGATTGTCGATCCCGTCTACACCTTGACCCTGCTGGCTGGGGTGGGGATCGCGACGCGCCGTGGCGATCTACGTGCGGTTCGAGTCGCCCTGCTCCTCTCTCTGCTCTATCTCGGGTGGGGGGCGTGGCAGCATCATCGTGCATCGGTCAGCCAATCGCGGCTGGCGGCGCGGCGGGGAGAGTCCCCGGTCCGTGCCCGGGTCCTTCCCGCGCCGGGCCCGCTCCTCTATTGGCGCTCCATCTATGAGACGGAAGGCCGGGTGCGGATCGATGGCATCGCTCTCGACTGGATTCCCGTCTCCGCCGAGGCGCGTTTTCTTCCAGGCGGAGTCGTCCCGCTCGTTCCGATGGAGCGGCTCCCCGTCGACCTCCGAACCCACCCATCCGCCAAACGCCAGCTGGAAATCTTTGATTGGTTCGCCGATGGCTGGTGGGGAGTCCCCCTTTCGACCGCGGGAACTCTTGGGGATTCAATCGTTCTGGGAGATTTCCGCTACGCCGCCGCCGTCGAACAGACCGTCCCGCTCTGGGGATTGACGCTCGATCCAGCGACGGGAACGGTCCACCGCTGGACTCCTCCACAACCTTTCCAAAGATCTTTCCTGCCTCTGTTGCGCGCCACTTTTTTGGGCGATCCCCGATTTCTTTTGTTGGACAACCTTTTTCCCGCCAGCTGACTCTGAGCAGTCGTTGAATCGGCCCGCCATCCAGTGACAGTTCTCTCCACACACGCAATGAGGATCAAAAACAGGGGAGAGGCCTGTCTGTCTGGATTGAACAAGCGGGAAGGCAAAGAGAAGAGGGAGGAGAAGAGGGATGAGACGAGATCTGCGGTTGGCGAGGGATGGGAAGAGAGGACAGTCATTTGGACGGATCGCGCGTATTGGAAGGGTAGCGATCGTCATTGGGTTGGTGGGGTGGCTCTCCGGGGAACCCCTGGTCAAGGGAAGGACGGTTCGAGTGGGTCGGGCGGCCGCCGCGCAGGTGCTGACGTTCCCCGGGCAGTCCACGGGGCAAGATCCCGGGCGTCAGCGCACGGAGCTCGCCGCCGAGATCGCCGCGCGCCGCGAAGAGGCGGCTCGGCTGGGTCGCCCGACCGAGGCCGTCGATCATTTTCGTCAGCTGGAAGGACGGGTCCGGGAAGAGGGGCTTCTTCCCGTGATTGTTCGCGTCCGTGCGCCATTCCAACCCGAACCCACCCTGGAGCGTGCGGTTGAGGTCGAAGCCCAGCGGTACCTCATTACGGAGGCGCAGGAGGAGGTTCTCGAGTCCCTGGTGGGATACGATCCCGCCTCCATCAAGCGATTCCAGTACATCCCCTACATGGTGGTATGGGTCAATGGAACAGGACTGGCGTCGCTCCGCTCCGGCCAGGGAGTGCTCGATGTGCAAGAGGATCTGATCGCGCCGATGTCGCTCAGTCAGAGCACGGAATTGATTGGGGCGACACGACTGGCCGCCGCGGGAGTGACGGGGCAGGGCCAGACGGTCGCGATTCTCGACTCCGGGGTCGACAAGACCCACCCCTTTCTCGTCGACAAGGTCGTGGCGGAGGCCTGCTTTTCGACCAACTCCTCGGCCAATTCGATCTCGTCGCTCTGTCCGGGTGGTGTCGCCTCCACGACCGCGCCTGACTCGGGGCTCCCCTGTGGACTGACGGGCGTTGGATGTGAGCACGGTACTCACGTCGCGGGAATCGCTGCCGGGAAGGGAAGCACCTTCTCGGGGGTGGCTCGCGATGCGAAGCTGATCGCCGTGCAGGTCTTCTCCCGTCTCGATCTTCCCACGCGCTGCCAGGGAAGACCCTCCTGTGTCGTCTCGTACGATTCTGACATCATCCGCGGCCTCGAAGAGGTCTACCGCCTGCGGACTCTCCATTCGATTGCCGCGGTCAATCTCAGCCTCGGAGGGGGGCAGTTCTCCTCCAGTTGCGACCGTGCGGAAGGGGCGATGAAGGCCGCAATCGACCTGCTGCGCGAGGCAGGAATTGCCAGTGTGGTCGCCTCCGGCAACAATGGGTATACCGATGCGCTCAGTTCTCCAGCCTGCATCTCGACGGCGATCAGTGTTGGATCGATGAGTGATAGCACCAACCAGGTCTCCAGATTTTCCAACGCCGCGTCCTTTCTCCATCTGCTGGCTCCCGGAGAGGGGATCATCTCTTCCGTTCCGGGCGCACGCTTTGGGAGCGCCAGTGGGACATCGATGTCGGCGCCGCACGTGGCTGGAGCGTGGGCGCTTGCCCGGCAAGCGGCTCCGACGGCGACCGTGACGCAGATCCTCGACGCGATGACCTCGACGGGAGTGGCGATCACCGATAGCCGTGTCAATCTGACCAAGCCTCGCTTGCAGATCGACGCGGCCGTCGAGCTGCTGCGGACGGGCTCCTCGACTCCTGCCAGACCCGAGGCTCCCGCTTCGCTCACCGCCAGTGTCCGCGGCGAATCACAGATCGACCTTGCCTGGCAGGATCGCTCGACCAACGAGACCGGCTTTCGCGTTCGGCGCCAGAACGGCGGAACGGGGTCCTGGCTGACCGTGGCCAGTCTGGCGGCAAATCGAACGACCTGGAGCAATACGGGTCTTGTCGCCGGGGTGACGTACAAGTATCAAGTTGTCGCGTTCAACGCGCAGGGAGACTCTCCAGCCTCCAATGAAGTGAGCGCCACGACCACTGCCGCCGTTCCTTCGGCTCCCCTGGGCCTGACCGCCTCGGCCGTCTCCGGCACCCAGATCGACCTCGCCTGGCGCGACAATGCGGGCAACGAGACCGGTTTTCGCGTCCAGCGTCGTGACGCGGACGGCAGCCAGTGGGCGGAGATTGGCACGGTCGCCCAGAACGTGACCGTCTTTCGGAATACGGGGCTCCCGGCTGGAGCCACGTACCGCTATCGCGTCCTGGCCTACAATGCCGTCGGGAACTCCCCCCCCTCGAACGAGGTCAGCGCGACGCTGCCCACCGTACCGGCCGCCCCGACCAACCTGGTCGCCCGCGCGACCAGCTCGACGCAGATTGAGTTGACGTGGCGTGACAATGCCGCCAACGAATCCGGCTTCAACCTTGAACGCAAGACGGGGACGACGGGCGCCTGGATCGAAATCACTCGCCTTACCCCCAATACTACCCAGGTGGTCAACCGGGGGCTGCAGGCCGGAACGGCCTATGTCTATCGACTGCGTGCCTTCAATCAGGCTGGGTTGTCAGCGTGGTCAAACGAGGCAACGCCGAGCACGGGAACCAGTGGCGGCGGCGGCGGCGTCGCGCAGCCCTCCCTCAATCCCCCCAGTTCTTTACAGGTCACCGCGTTGTCGGTCGACCGGGCCGGACTGGCCTGGATCGACAATACTACGCAAGAGGTTGGGATCAGGGTCCAGCGTCGGGCCGAAAGCGAGACCACCTGGAGGGAGGTCGCCAATCTTCCTCCGAATACGACCAGCTACCAGGAGGCGGGTCTGGCTCCAGGGGGACTCCAGTCCTATCGGGTCGTGGCGGTCGATCAGGCAGGGAATCAGGCGGCTTCCGATCCGGTGTCAGTCCGCTTGCCGACGACCGCCTTTCGTCCTCTCACCACTGGAGAGTCCGTTCAGACGACAGCTGCTGGCGGGCAGACGCTCTACTACCGGCTCTACGTGCCCGAGGGGACGACTCGCCTTCTCGTGCAGACGAGGGGAAGTGGAGACGTCGACCTCTATCTCCGCCAGGGCTCACAGCCGACGCTGTCGACCTTTCTCTGTCGTTCCATCTCCTTCACTTCCAATGAACAGTGCACGGTCTCATCTCCCGCGGCGGGAGACTGGCACCTCATGGTCTACGGGTATGCGAGGGCAACCAGCTCGTTTCAGGTGACCGCCACCCAGGCGGGGGGGAACACCCTCCTCCCGACGCAGGCGCCGCCAGTCGCACGGATCCAGTCCCTCGAGGCTGACAATCGAGGGCCCGTCGATGTCGCGCGCCAGCCACCGCGCTGATCTCCCCCTCGCCTTTTCCAAGGGAGGCGCGTTCATTTGCGCGCGCCTCCCTCTGGACTTCTCCGCTCCTTGACGGTAGCATTCAGGCCCACTGTCCTTTCTGGACTTCGCAACTGGCACGGAACGATCAGTCAAGGAGATCTCCCCATGAAGACGAGCCTCTCGCAGGCCACGGCTGGAAGCGTCCCTCTGGCCGATCGAACGCGCCGCCGGATCAACCGGCGGGTTATGCCCTACCTTTTGCTTCTCTATTTCATCGCGTTTGTCGATCGCACCAACGTCAGTGTGGCCGCGCTCCAGATGAAGAATGACCCGCTGCTCGGCTTCTCCGATGCCGTGATTGGCACGGGGGCTGGCATCTTCTTCATTGGCTATTTTCTGCTGGAAATTCCCGGGTCATTGATCGTCGAGAATTGGAGCGCCCGCAAGTGGATTGCCCGGATCATGATCTCCTGGGGAGCCGTAGCTTCGCTCATGGGGTTGATCGGGACCACCTGGCTGCCCTGGGGGAGCACGGTCGATCAGTTTTACGTTCTGCGGTTCGTTCTTGGGGCGGCCGAAGCAGGGTTCTTTCCCGGTGTGATCGTCTACCTGACGCACTGGTTCCGCGCCGAGGATCGAGCCCGGGCAAAGGCCAGCTTTCTGATCGGAATTCCCATCGCGACGATCATTGGAGTCCCCCTCTCACGTCTGATCATGGAGAACGTTACGTGGTGGGGATGGCCCGGGTGGAGATGGGTCTTTATTCTCGAAGGGCTGCCGTCGATCCTCCTCGGCGTGACGACGATCTTTCTGCTGACGGATCGGCCTGAGCAGGCGAAGTGGTTGCCCGCTGATGAGAAGGAGTGGATCGTTACCGAACTCGCCCGTGAGCGGGCCGAGAAGCTGGCGGCCGGGGAGGCCTCGATCTGGCACGGGCTCGCCCGGGCTTTTCGCACACCGCAGACCTACCTGCTCGCCACCATCTACCTCTTCGTCGTGACCGGGTATTACGGACTGACCTTCTTTCTGCCATCGATCACCGCGAAAATGGAGGGCACTTCGGTTGTCACCCAGACGCTCGTCACCATGCTCCCCTACATCTGCGGATTTGCCACGATGCTCCTCAATGGCGCCCATTCCGATCGGACCGGAGAGCGGCGCTGGCACACGGCCTGGCCGATCTGGTTGGGGGCGGTGGGCATGGGGCTGAGCATTCTCACCGGGGACGTTCTGGCGCTGACGATCACGTTTCTCTGTCTGGCTGGCATTGGCGTGCACGCCTATCTGCCCGTCTTCTGGACCTGGCCGAGCACCTTTCTGACTACCTCCGCCGCGGCGACGGCGATTGGGTTGATCAACTCGGTTGGAAATCTGGGCGGATTTCTGGGGCCGAAAGTGGTGGGGATGCTCAGCGAGCGAAGCGGGAGCTATGCGTTGGGCCTCTGGTTCCTCGCGGTCTGTATTCTGATCGGGGGGATCTTCTCGTTGCTGCTTCCAGGCAGAGGGGCGATCGCCAGGTCCAGCCCTTCCTCGGCGCGAGGGGCCCACTAGCCCGCAGGACCACCCGCCTACAGGAGAGGACGTGGATCCAGGTCACATCGTCGCAAATCTTGGCGCGTGTCTCACGTTGGGCCTTGGCCTCCTGGGGCTCTTTGCGCCTGCCAAAGCGGCTGCCTTGACCAGCCTTTCTCCCGTAGGCCCAAATGGCAGATCGGAGATGCGGGCGACCTATGGTGGTCTCTTCGCGGCGATGGGCGTGTCGTGCCTCGTGACGCAGGCGGAGGGCGTATTTCTGACCGTTGGGATGGCCTGGATCGGCGCGTCGATCGGACGATTGTGGTCGGTCGTGGTGGACCAGAACCTCTCTCCGAAGAATCTGGGCGGCGTCGCTTTCGAATGCTTGATCGGCCTGTTGCTGACCGCTCCGGTGTGGGATCCCCGTTAGCCCCATTATCAGGCAGGTCTCTCGACGAGAGATCCTGCGGCTGGCGATGGGGTCGCCCGCTTCTCGAGATTGCCGCACAACTCGCGTGAGCGGCCTCAGGTTTGGCGGCCGGTCAGCTGGACCAGCGGACGCTCTGCCCCCAGCACCTCGTCGTGGAACGCGTCACAGCCCAGACAGTAGTTGCGGTATTTCTGGCCATCGGGGAGCGTGACTGTCGAGGCTTCGAGAAACTTCTCCATCGACCACCCATACTGAATTCCCATCCGCTCGGGGTGACCCATCGAGAGCGCTTCGTAGACGGGATGACCGATCAGCCGGTCGAGGATCCGCTCCAGCGGCTCCTCGACGAGATTGCCGATCGGTCGTTTTGTTTTGAGGCAGCAGGGGTAGACGTTTCCATTCGGTTCGACGCTGACTTCCGATCCCTTGTAACGGTACTGGAGAAAATGGTGGGCGCCGGACCAGTGTGCGCAGAAGTTGTCCTCGAGGGTCGCCTTGGAGAGGCCATTCATCCAGGCGCGTCCTCTCGGCCAGAGCGGGCCGATCCAGCGCTCCTCGGTCGCCCCGAAGAAATGAAAGGACCGATCTTCAAGAGAGCGGCTCTTCTCGGTGGGGTTCTGAACCAATGGATCGAGCCTCATCCCCCGTGACTCGAAGAGGCGGGTCAGGGTCTCGACCTGCCGGGTCCGTGCTTCTTCCGCTTCGAGGCCCTGGTGATAGGCGTCGATTCCCGAGACGGAGATCTGCCAGACGTGACGTTCCAGCAGTTGATCGAGGATCCGCTCCGTCAGCAGATCCCCGGTCGTCTGGACGATCAGCCTGACGCGCCCGGCATAGCGAGAGAACAGTCGGTCGAGGGCCGAGTAGAGGACCGGCTCCCTGACGGCGTCGAGGAGCACTTCACCGCCGGCCAGGACGATCTGTCCCACCTCCTCGCGGGCCTCTCCCGTCGCTGGATCGATCTGACCCGGGTCGAGATAGGTCATCTGCTCGGGAAAGTGGTCGATGATGCGCGGGTGGAGCGAGACGCTCTCTTCCAGCACCGACTGGAGCGCCTCGCCCCTGTACGGGCGGAACCGATCGTCATAGCAATGGCGGCAGGTTCGATGACATAGAAACGTGACGACATAGTAGATCGACTCCACGGCAGCCTCCCTGGGATTGAAGATGGTTCAGCGTCGCTGCCAGGCAAGCCAGCGTCGCAGGAGGCCACGCTGACGAGGTCCCCACTGGTCCAGCGTATACTGGTCGGCGATGCGCCGGATGGCCTCCGCCTGCGTCGGGTAGGGGAGGATGGTCCTGGCGAGGCTTTTGATCGTAATCCCCGCGGTCATCGCCACCGCGATCGTCGCGAGGAGATCCCCCGCGTGACGCGCCGCAATAGAGGCCCCGACGAGCTTTCCTGTCCGGCGATGGATATGAAGGCGTACGCGCCCCTCCTCCTCTCCATCCAGCAGCGCCCGGTCATTGTGACATAGATCTTCGGTTCGCGTCTCGATCTGTTCCGCATCGATCGAGCTGGTCTCCTCCATCCCATTCCAACCGAGGTGCGCAATCTCAGGATCCGTGTAGGTGCAATGGGGAATGAGCAGTCGGCTGACCCGCTCGCGTCCGGCAAAGAGAGCGTTGCGGACGGCGATCCGCGCCATCGCGTCCGCCGCGTGCGTGAATTTGTGGGCCGAGCAGACATCGCCCGCCGCATAGACGCGTTTATTGGTCGTTTGGAGGAGGTCGTTGACCTGGATGCCCGCTGCGGAAAAGGCGATCCCCGCCCGCTCCAGGCAGAGCCCTTCCAGGTGGGGCGCTCGTCCCGTCGCGACGAGGATCGTGTCACATACGATCTGGATCTCTCCGTCTCCTGTCTCGGAGGGGAGATGGATGCGTCGCTTGCCCTCCGCGGTCCGCTCGACACGCACTGGCCGGGTTCCCAGGTGGAGGCGTACTCCCTCCCGGCGGAGTCGATCGGCGAGAATCTGGCTGATCTCCGGGTCTTCCCGCGGGAGGATCCGGCGTTGGGGTTCGATCAGGGTGACTTGACTGCCGAACCGCTGAAAGGCCTGGGCCAGCTCACACCCCACTGGCCCGGCCCCCAGAACCACCAGCTGGTCGGGAAGGGTCGTGCGTCCAAAGATCGTTTCATTGGTCTCGTAGCCCGCTTCTTCCAAGCCGGGAATCACCGGAATTGCAGGGCGTCCCCCGCTCGCCACGATGGCTCGCGAAAAATGGAGCCGCCGCCCGTCAACCTCGATCGTCTCCCGATTCAGAAAGCGAGCTTCCCCGAGGTGAACTTCGACTCCATAGGTCGTAGTGAACCGCTCGACCGAATCGTGCTGGCTGATCCGTGCGCGCACCTGCCGCAGGCGCCGCATCACCGCTCCAAAATCGACCGTTGGCTCCTGAGACCATCGCCCCCCAAAGCGCTCCGCGCTGCGTTGATCGTAGATGGCCCGGGCTGCCCGCAGGATCGCTTTCGATGGCACGCATCCGAATGTCAGGCAGTCTCCCCCCAGCAGGGCACGCTCGATCAGCGCCACCTTCCCTCCAAACATGCTCGCTCCACCCGCACTGACCAGGCCCGCCGCTCCCCCTCCGATCACGACCAGGTTGTACCTTCCCGCTGGTTCGGGATTGCGGTATGTCGCCGGGTGGCAGTGGTCGACCAGTTGACCATCCTCTGCCGAGTCACTGACCAGTCCCCTCCTCCAGTTCTGCTCCATCACCGTTCCCCTTCCAAAAGAGAAAAGGCGAAGCGGAACTTGATCGCTCCACTTCGCCTTTTCTGACTGGCTCTCTTCGTCTGCTCATCAGCTCTCCCTGACGGAGGGCCGATCACCCCCATCGCGACATCGGTGCGCTACAGCGCTCCTCGCTCCATCGCCGATGGGCTGCCTCCCGATGGTTACTTCTTCTTCGGAGGAACGATCACGTCCTTGCAAGCCTTGCTGACCCGGAATTTGACGACTGTCTTGGCTGGAATCTTGATCTCTTCCCCAGTCGATGGATTGCGCCCCTTTCGCGCCTTGCGAGCCGCCTTGTAGAGCTTGCCAATTCCCGGCAGCGTGAAGGCCCCCGTCTTCTTCGCCTGAGTCGTCGCGACCAGCGCCAACTCGTCGAGAATCTCGTTGGCCGCTTTCTTGGTCATCTCGAACTTCTCGGCCAGGTGGGCCGCCAATTGGCTCTTCGTCATCTGTTTGACCGTCGCTTTTGTTGCCGCCATATTCCTGTTCCTCCTCTGGCTCGGGCAGGCTGTCTCCGTACCCTCGCGGTGTGAATCGATTCAAGTTTGATGAGGGGAGGGGCGCCTCCGAGAAATGACCGATCTTCTCTTCGTGGAATGGTTCTTCCTGGCTCGCGCGGACATCTGGACTGCCCTGTCGCATTCCCCAGCGCGAACCTCTTCTGCCCGTGATCTGAGCCGCCCTTCCACCACCAATCACTGGCGTTGGAGCCATCGTGCGACTTCAGACCCTGCGCTGCCGCGTCACGGATCGAAGAGGGAACGGGTCGATGGGCCGCTCGTCAGATCCTGTACCGGGGCGGAATCCACCCGCCGGATTGTTCGGTCTTCTTCTCTCAAGAGCGCCAGATGCCTCTTTCCGCATCTGTATGTTGTGTCCAACGGGGGCGAATATACCGTAACTGGTAGAGTGCGCGCAAGAACAATTTCCGATTCCGAGTGTCGAAAGATGCCGAATAATGGGGTGTTTGTGAGGTCGACGCGTAAAAGCCCGATTTGACAGCCCTTTCCCCTGCTCACACTCGAATCATCCAAAGCGACAGGGGACGTGGGAAGAGGATTGCCAAACCGATCCATTTTGGGTAGATTCTCCCGTTGCTACGGAGAGACAGTGAATTAACGCTTTTCGCGCCAACTGGAAACATCTGGTCTGGAAACAGAGGGTTATGATGAGGAGGGAGGACGTTCGTGCCGATTGCTATCTGCCCGGAATGTGAAATGGAGATCCACGTCGATGAAGATCTCGACAAGGGGGATCTGCTGGATTGTGAGGAGTGTGATGCCACCCTTGAGGTGGTTGGGCTCGATCCAGTGGAACTCGATCTGGCCAGCGAAGAAGAGTCTGATGAGGATGACGACGACTACTGATCCTGCCGACGGGAGGGATTCCTCATGGGGTCCTTCCCGAGGGGGCCTGGTACCCCTGGCGGCTGATCCGCAAGCGTACGCCCGGACGAGTGGTGCGTACCGTCAGCGGATAGAACTGTCCGTCGGTTCGATCGGCATAGAAGGCCAGCGCGTAACTGGAACGAATCTCCTCGGCCAAGGCCTGAAAGACTGGCTGGAAGTTGCGTGTGTCAGCGGTGAAGTCGCTCCCGCCGGTGGTGTGGACCAGACGGGTGGCGTCGAGCGGCGTCAACACCCGCCCGCCGCGCTGCGTGGGCGAGAGCATGTAGGAGGGGAGCGTGATCGAATAGACGGTAATGCCGGCGGCGATGGCGCGTTTGACCATCTCACGCCGATCGACCACGCTCGCCGAGTCGAAGCCATCGCTGATGACGACAATTGCCCGCCGCATCGGAATCCCCCGGTGAAATCGGGGCGCCTCCCGATCGAGCAGCTGCACCGCACGATCGATCGCGTCGTAGAGTCGGGTCGATCCTTCGAACCGGGCAACCTTTCCGAGCGCCTTGGCCAGCTTCGTCGCGTCCCGCGTGAAGCGTTGCCGAATCTTCACTTCGTGATTGAAGGTCATGGCGGCAAAGACGGAATCGCCCTTCATCAAATCGACAAATTTGAGTGCGGCCTCCCGCAAGGTGACCGTCTCCTCTGGCTTGAGGCTTCCGGAAAGATCCAGGGCAATGACCGCGGCGAGGGGACGCGAGAGTTCCGCTTGATTGCTGATCGAAAACAGGTCGAAGGGACGCCGGATTCCGTTCTCGAAGAGTTCAAACTCCTCTGGGCGAAGATCCCGCACATAGTTGCCCTGCCCATCGATCGCTGTCACATCGAGCGCGACGACGTTGGTCTCCACGCGGACTGTCAGGGAGGGATTCGGTCGGGGCCCTGACTGCGCGTTGGCCAGGGAGGAGAGGCGCAGCAAGAGAAGAAGGGTGGCAAGGACGACCGGTACGGCTCTCATCGGTTGTGGGCCCCCTCCTCTTCCTGCTGATCATGCCTGTGCGCCAGGGTGCGCTTCGTTGCGGTCATCTCACGACCATCGGGTGAATATCTCCCCCACCACCAAGAGGTCAATTATGGCATATCTCAGAGTTCGGCTACACGGCAAAGGAGAAAGAGCCTTGACGCAGATGAACCACGAAATGCCCAATGATCGTCACTGGAGGCGCTCTTCCTATCCCGTCTTTGCGCTCTCCCTGATCGGCCTTCTCGGCCTTGCCCTCTCAGCCGCCTCGTCAGTCGGCAGGGCTCAGGGTCGTCAGGAGCGCGCCGAGACTGGCAGTCTGCGGGGGCGGATTCGCGAGCAGAGGGGGAGATCGCTCGCCGGGGTCAAGGTGGAGGCGGCCCGGCAATCCGGTACAGATTCTGCAGCGGAGACAGCGCCTCCCACTGGGACTTACGCCACCGAGAGCAACTCCCAGGGGGAATTTCTGCTCGGGTCACTGCCCCCGGGAGACTATGTCCTCTCCTTCTCCCTCTCTGGGTATCGCACTTTTACCACTCGCCGATTGACGGTCACCGCCGGCGAGTCTGTCCGACTGAGCCGAGTCATCGAACTTGCCCGGGAAGAGGCTCCGTACGCAGTCATTCGGGGCGCTGTCCTCCAGGGGGTTGGCTTCACCATGCCCAATGCCCTGGTGACGCTCGAGCGGATCGACGGCGGACGTAAGTTGCGCCAGCGAACCATCTCACACGAGGGCGGGGAGTTTGCCTTCCGCCTTCGCGCGGAGAAAGCGACCTATCGGGTTACCGCGAGCTCCCCCGGCTGGAAGGCGGCCACCCTCGAGATCGAGATCGAGAACGATGAAGTGCGAAACGTCGCCCTCGTCCTCGAACCCCTCCCCTGACACCCTCTGCCGGTTATCCCGGCCGAAGGCCGGCGCCGATCCCGGAAGACGGGAGTCGGCGCTTCCCGACCGCCTTACTGGTTCATCGAGGAGAGGAACTCGGCGTTGCTCTTGCTCTTGCTCAGTCGATCCAGCACCAACTCCATCTGCTCGACAGGAGAGAGGGGGTTGAGGACCCGCCGCAGCACCCAGATCCGATCCAGATCCTTCTTGTTGATCAGCAGCTCCTCTTTGCGCGTGCCGGACTTCTGGAGGTCGATCGCTGGAAAGACGCGCTTGTCCGAGAGCTTGCGGTCGAGGTGAATCTCCATGTTGCCGGTCCCTTTGAACTCCTCGAAGATCACGTCGTCCATCCGGCTGCCCGTTTCGACGAGCGCCGTGGCGATGATCGTCAGGCTTCCGCCCTCCTCGATGTTGCGGGCCGCGCCAAAGAAGCGCTTCGGGCGTTGCAGCGCGTTGGAATCGACGCCTCCCGAGAGGATCTTGCCGGAAGGGGGGACGACCGCGTTATGGGCGCGGGCGAGGCGTGTGATCGAGTCGAGGAGGATGACGACGTCACGTTTGTGCTCCACCAGCCGTTTTGCCTTCTCGATGACCATATCGGCGACCTGGACGTGGCGGGAAGCCGGCTCGTCGAAGGTTGAGGAGATCACCTCTCCGTTGACAGACCGCTGCATGTCGGTCACCTCTTCCGGCCGCTCATCGATCAGCAGCACGATCAGGGTCACTTCAGGATGGTTCTCGGTGATCGAGTTGGCGATCGCCTGCAGCAGCATGGTCTTGCCCGTTCGCGGCGGCGCGACGATCAGTCCGCGCTGCCCCTTGCCAATCGGGGTGAAGAGATCGATGACCCGGCCGGAGACGTTCTCGGACATGGTCTCGGCCCGGAGCTGCTCGTTCGGGTAGAGCGGCGTCAGGTTGTCAAAGAAGACCTTGTCGCGCGCGATCTCCGGCGGTTCGAAATTGATCGCCTCGACCTTGATCAGGGCAAAGTAGCGCTCTCCCTCCTTGGGAGGACGGATCTGCCCGGAGATGGTATCTCCCGTTCGCAGGTCGAACTTACGAATTTGAGAGGGACTGACGTAGATGTCATCGGGGCCAGGCAGGTAGTTGTACTCAGGCGCGCGCAGAAATCCAAAGCCGTCGGGGAGCGTCTCGAGCACCCCCTCGGAGAAGATCAGCCCAGACTTCTCGGTCTGTGCCTGCAGAATCTTGAAGATGAGCTCCTGCTTCCGCATCCCGGTCGCCCCTGGAACATCCAGTTCCTTGGCGATCTGGGTCAACCGCGAGATATTCATCTCCTTGAGATCGGCAATGTCGAGAAAATCTTCGGCATTCTCCTCGTACTCGAGGATCTCGTCTTCAATCGATGGTGTGTGGTGTGTGCTTGGAGTGGGACGTTTGCTTGTTCTTTCTGCCATGGCGCGTTCCTCAGAGTCAGGGGATCGACTGCGAGTTGGCAACGGGTGGGGTTGCGTCAGTCGGTACCGGGGGGATGGACCTCTCTCCTTGCGCGATCCAGGCGGAAGAATGCGCTCCTCTCCCCCGGCGGACAAGGGCGCAAGAATGGTTAGGCAATCTGCGTGAAAAAGAATCAGTTCGATCGGGTAACGCTGGAACGAATCACTTCCCAGACCTGGCTCGATCCCTCACGGGTGATCGACGAGTAGGAGATGACCCGATCTGTCCCCAGGGCAGCCATGGCCTGTTGTTGCGCCTTCCGTCGTTCGTTGGCAGACAACTTATCGACCTTGGTACAGACTACCCAAAAAGGAAGCCCGTGGTGCTGTAGCCAGGATTTCATCTGAAGATCGGATAGGGTGGGCTCGTGCCGCGCGTCGACAAGCAAGATAGATAGCACAAGCTGCGGTCGTTCCGCAAGGTATCTTTCGATGAGTTGCCCCCAGGCGCGACGTTTCTCCTTCGATGTCTTGGCATACCCATAGCCGGGGAGGTCGACGAAATAGAAGGACTGCTCGATGAGAAAGAAGTTGATCGACTGCGTTCTTCCAGGAGTCGAGCTGGTTCTTGCCAGGCCACGGACTCCCAGCAGACTGTTGAGAAGGCTCGACTTGCCAACATTCGATCGTCCAAGAAAGGCTACCTCCGCGCGTTGATCGCGCGGAAAAGAGCTGGGATCGGTCGCGGCGAGGACAAATTGGGCTTTGGTCTCTTTCATTATCTCCGGCCCCTATCCGGAGACCGAGCCCTCCGCGGGAAGATGGCCGCCCGGGCTCCCTTTGCCGGCTGTCTTCTCTCCCGTCTCCCAGAAGGGAGGAGGAATCTCTGATGGCAGTTCGGTGCGCGGGGTCGGAAGCCGTTCGAGGGCCACTTCGAGCACTTCCTCCATCGAGTCGACCAGATTGATCTGGAGGTGATCCCGTACATCCGCCGGCACTTCGGAGAGGTCCTTGCCGTTGGCTCGGGGGAGGATGATCGTGGTGAGGCCGGCCCGGTGCGCCGCGAGCAGTTTGTCCTTGACGCCTCCGATCGGCAACACTTTCCCGCGCAGCGTGATCTCTCCGGTCAAGGCCACTTCTCGATGGATCGGGATCTGCGTTAGAGCTGACGCCATGGCGACGGCCATCGAGATACCGGCCGAGGGGCCATCCTTCGGGATGGCTCCTTCCGGAACGTGGACGTGCAGATCATAGCTCTTGTGGAGGTCTGCCGGGATCCCGAGTGCGGCTCCGCGGGAGCGGAGGTAGGTGATGGCGGCCTGGGCGGACTCCTGCATGACGTCCCCGAGTTTGCCGGTGAGGGTGAGACGTCCGGATCCTTCGACGAGCGTCGCCTCGATCTGGAGGACGTCGCCCCCCACTTCGGTGACTGCCAGGCCGTTGGCCAGACCGATCTCGTTGACCTCCCCGATGCGGAGGTGGCGATACTTGGCCGGGCCGAGCATCGCTTCGACGGCGGGTCCGTCGAGCACCCGGTGAAAGGGGGGAGTCTCCTCGCCCGTCGGCTGGCTGCGCTGTGCCTCGACCACCTGTCGCGCGATTTTGCGGCAGAGGGAGCCGATCTCCCGTTCGAGGTTGCGGACGCCGGCTTCCCGTGTGTACTGCTCGATGACCATGGCCAGCCCCTCCTCGGTCAGTTCGAGCTGGTCGGATCGCAGTCCATTGGCCTCCGCCTGCTTGGGGACGAGGTGGCGCCTGGCAATCTCTCTCTTCTCCCGTTCGGTGTAGCCCGCCAGCCGGATGATCTCCAGCCGATCCTGCAGGGGAGCGGGGATGGTGTGCAGGACGTTGGCCGTCGCGATGAACATCACTTGCGAGAGGTCGTACTCGACATCCAGGTAATGGTCGTGGAAGGTGTGGTTCTGTTCCGGGTCGAGCACTTCGAGAAGGGCGGCCGATGGATCTCCCCGGAAGTCCGACCCGATCTTGTCGACTTCGTCGAGCAGGATCAGCGGGTTGATCGTTCCCGCTTTCTTCATCAGCTGAATGATCTGACCTGGCAGGGCGCCGATGTAGGTGCGCCGATGGCCCCGGATCTCGGCTTCATCCCGAATCCCGCCGAGGGAGAGCCGCACAAACTTGCGACCCGTCGCCCGCGCGATCGAGCGTCCCAGCGAGGTCTTCCCGACCCCGGGCGGCCCCACGAAACAGAGGATTGAACCGCGCGGCTGCTCCATCAGTTGTCGCACCGCCAGGTATTCGAGAATTCGCTCCTTGATCTTCTCCAGTCCGTAGTGATCGGCGTCGAGGACCTCGTGAGCGTGCTGAATGTCGCGAATCTCCTCGCTGCGCGCCTTCCACGGGACGGTCAACAGCCAGTCAAGATAGTTGCGCGAGACGGTCGATTCGGCGGACATGGGCGGCATCTGCTCGAGCCGCTTGAGCTCGGCCATCGCCTTCTCGTGCGCCTCTGTGCTCATTCCCGCATCGTCGATCTTCTGCTTCAGCTCCTCGAGCTCGGCCCGTTCATCCTTTCGGCCGAGCTCCTTGTGGATCGCTTTGATCTTCTCGTTGAGGTAGTACTCGCGCTGCTGCTTCTCCATCTGCCGCTTGACCCGGGTCTGAATGGTCCGGTCGATGTTCAGCTTGTCGATCTCGATCTCGAGAATTTCGATCATCCGCAGAAGGCGATCGTGGGTATTGTAGATCTCGAGGAGGCTCTGCTTGTCGACTACCTCGAGCCGCATCTTGTCGGCAAGCTGGTCGACCAGTTGGCCGGGGTCCGGCAGGCGGAGCACCGCCTGGATCTGGTCGAGGTTGACGTCCTGGGCCAGCTTGAGGTACTGAT
Organism: Acidobacteriota bacterium; assembly: GCA_040380245.1. Classification (GTDB taxonomy): domain Bacteria; phylum Acidobacteriota; class Blastocatellia; order RBC074; family RBC074; genus CAIOZW01. The sequence continues at coordinate 24,009 of JBEIJP010000002.1, forward strand.
CCGCGAGACTGGTCAGTCGCCCAATCAGCGTGGCGCTTCCTTTGGGATCTTCGACGGGAAGGGGGGCTCGCCGCAGTGTGGCGAACGTGACTCCATTGCGTTCTTCGACCCGAACGATGCGGGCCCGTTCCTGCCCTTCGACCCGAACCTTGATGGTCGTTTCATCCGGCTTGCGCATCGAGTTGGCGATGTAGGCGAGGGTTCCCACCTGGTAGATCTGGTCGGCCCGGGGATCCTCGATGGTCGCGTCGTGTTGCGTGGCGAGAAAGATGATCCGCTCTCCCGCCAGCGCCTCTTCGAGCGCCCGCACGGAGGCCGGTCGCCCGATGACAAAAGCGGCTTTCGTCTGAGGAAAGACGACGACGTCCCGGATCGGGACCATTGGGTATTCGACGATATCACTCGGGGTACGATCGTGAAATTCTTGCATGATTGCGCCTCTTCCTTCCCGGCAGGGAGGGGACCTAGCCAGCCTTCTCCAGCGGAAACACCACTCGGCGATTGGCGACCATCTCGGCCGTGACTTGAAACTCCTTGATCTTCTTCTGCCCGGGCAGGGTGTACATTGCCTCGAGCATCAACTCCTCGAGGATCATCCGGAGTCCGCGTGCGCCTACCTTCCGCTCGCAGGCCTGCCGGGCGATCGCCTGGAGCGCGTCCTCCGTGAACCGCAGTTTGATGCCATCCCACTCGAAGGTTCGTTGGTACTGTTTGGCGAGGGCGTTCTTGGGTTGGGTCAGAATTTCGATCATCGCCGTCTCGTCCAGCTCATGGAGGGTCCCCATGACCGGCAGGCGACCGACAAATTCAGGAATGAGGCCGTAGCGGATCAGATCTTCCGGCTGCGTCTGTTCCAGGAGGGAAGGTCCCCGCGAAGCGCCCATCGAGTGAAGGTTGGCATGGAATCCCATCCCCTGTTGTCGGACCCGCTTCTGGATCACCTTGTCGAGTCCGACGAACGCTCCCCCGCAGATGAAGAGGATGTTGGTCGTGTCGACGAGGAAGAACTCCTGGTGCGGATGTTTCCGGCCGCCTTGCGGAGGCACATTGGCCACCGTGCCCTCGAGTATCTTGAGCAGGGCCTGTTGTACACCCTCACCCGAGACATCACGCGTGATCGAGGGGTTCTCGTCCTTCCGGCAGATCTTGTCGATCTCGTCGATGTAGATGATGCCCTGCTGGGCACGCTCGACATCCCCATTGGCGGCCTGCAGGAGCTTGAGGATGATGTTCTCCACATCCTCGCCGACATAGCCGGCCTCGGTCAGTGTGGTGGCATCGACGATCGTGAAGGGAACTTTGAGCATCTTCGCCAGGGTCTGGGCGAGGAGGGTCTTCCCCGTTCCAGTCGGGCCGATCAGCAGGATGTTCGATTTTTGGATCTCGACCTCGCCCGACCGCTTGAGCATCTCGATCCGCTTGTAGTGCTGGTAGACCGCCACGGCCAGCTTCTTCTTTGTCTCTTCCTGGCCAATCACATACTCGTCGAGAAAGGTTTTGATCTCGGTGGGTCTGGGGAGAGGCGCGCGGTTGGTCGTCGATTCCTGCTGGGCGTCGTCACTGATGATCTCGATGCAGATGTCGATGCACTCGTTGCAGATATAGACCGTGGGTCCGGCAATCAGTTTTTTGACTTCATTCTGGCTTTTGCCACAGAAACTGCAGCGTAACGTGTCATCCCCTCTTCTCATTCCGCGGAGTCCTCCACCTCAATAAAAAAGAAAGTTCCTCTTCCCACGATACGGGGGGGAGCCTGGATTCCGGGCCTGAATCCGTCAAGTGGCGTCACAGCGACGTGCGTGAGCTAGGCCAGGTCATTGCGGAGTGCCGTTGAGGGGGGAGTGTGCCTCCTTCCCGGCCTGTCGCAGCGCGATCACGAATCATCATCATAAACAAGCAGCAGGGGCTCTGCAAGATAGGCAGGCGGCACGCAGGATCAGCCCCCGAGGACAAGAGTCGATTTGAGCACTTCGCAGGCACGGAGGCACTTGTCGCAGATTCGCGCGTCATCCCCTGGAAAGAGGCGGTCCCCCTGCGGGTTGTGCCGATCGTGGAGGTTGAAGCTGCAATTGCCTGACTCCTCTCCGTGGGCGCCGAGGAGTCGCTTGTACCAGGGGCGCTCCAACTTACGCGGAGGAACGCCCATCTGCTCGTAATCGGCGAGTAGTTGCACGCAGACATCGACACATTCGTCACAGATGTAGCCCGCATACCCCTCGAAGAGTCGCGCGACCTCCCCCTCCCCCAGGTGACAGAAGGAGCAGCGGAGGGTCGATGTGCCGCCCGTCGTCCTTCTTCTGCGGCGCGATGGGGGCACTGTCTCCTCAGGAGGGGGGTAATCGCTCATAAAGGGGGGCCAATGATGTCGGAGCCACGCCAAGTGGCCCCGACGCTCCAGTGTCGGAACTGCGGATGGGGCGTTCCTGACCGAGCCGGGCGGGAGGAGGCCCCGCCCAATTACTCGCGGTGTTTGATGACCTGGTCGATCAGTCCGTATTCGCGGGCCTGGCTCGCGCTCATGATGCGATCCCGTTCGACATCCCGCTCGATCGCTTCGATCGACTGGCCCGTGTGGTGAGCCAGGATCTCGTTGAGCCGCTCCCGCAGGCGCAGGATCTCCTCTGCGGCGATCTTGATGTCGGTCGCCTGACCGGAGATTCCTCCCGCGGAGGGCTGGTGAATGAGGATCCGCGAATTGGGAAGGGCGAATCGGCGCCCCTTCGTCCCTGCCGCCAGGAGAACTGCCGCCATGGAGGCGCACTGTCCGATGCAGAAGGTGGTCACTGGGCAACGGACGAACTGCATGGTGTCGTAGATCGCCATGCCAGCCGTGACGGATCCGCCAGGAGAGTTGATGTAGAGCGAGATCTCGCGGTCAGGATCCTCCGATTCGAGGAAGAGCATTTGGGCCACGACCAGATTGGCGACGGTGTCGTCGATCGGTGTGCCGATGAAAATGATGTTGTCCTTGAGCAGTCGCGAGTAGATATCGAAGGCGCGTTCGCCACGCGCGGTCTGCTCGACGACCATCGGAACGAGATGCGATTGAGGATTGATCATAACGTTACAACTAACAACTGGAACCGCCAACTACAACTGCGCTCAAAATAGTCGGAACTATTGCTGTCGGGCATTCAATGAAGGCCGGGCGAACCGCCCCGACTCACTCCGCTGTCTCGCCTGCGGAGGAACCTTCCGGGTTCGATGGAGCTGTCTCGCCGGAGTCGTCGCTGGCCGAGGGCGCAGCACCTTCCTCGGTGCTCGGATTGGCCGCGTTGGGAGGCAGATACTGGGCCGACTTGGCGACCAGCTCCTGCTCGGCCTCGGCGTCGAGTCGCTGCGCCTCCTCCTCGGTGATCGTCAAATTCGTGACCTGCGCCTGATCGAGCAGGAATTGCAGCGCCTTTTCATAGATCAGACCGTCTTCGATGGTAGAAAGGCGGTCTTCCTTTGTCAAGCGAGCGATCAGAGCCTCTGGCGTCGTTCCGGCGGCCTCCGCGCGCCGTTCGATCTCGGCGTCGAGGTCGTCTTCCGTGAGGGAGATCTTCTCCGCCTCCGCGATTCGATTCATGACGAGAGCGGTGCGCAGCTCGCGTTCAGCCAGGAAGTTCAGTTTGGCCATCTCCCGCGGCAGGTCGATCTGGCGTAGCTGCTCCATCCCGAGTCCACTGGAGAAGAGTTGCTGGAGGTACTGCCTGCTGCGCATCTCCTTCTGCCCACGGATCAGCTTGTCCGGGATCTCGAAGGTCAGATCTTGAAGAAGGCTGGTGAGGAGATCTTCCTTGGCCCTTCGATCCGCCCTCACGGTCTCGTTGGTCTCCAAATTGCGGCGGATCTCCGCTCGAAACTCCTCGACGGTCTGTCCGGGCCTGGCCAGCTCGACCAGATCCTCTGGGGTGGGGAGTTCCTTGCGCCGAACAGCGCTGACAGTGGCGATGAAGGCGATCTTCTTTCCGGCCAGTCCGGGGGAGCTGAAGTCATCGGGGTAGTGGACTTCAAAGGGGCGGGCCTCTCCGGGGCGAACTCCGGTGAGGTGCTCGTTGAAAGACGGGTGGACGCCCTCGGCGCCGAGTTCGATCTCCAGGCCATCCGTCTTGATGTCCTCCTCCTCGGGTGGATCGAGGTACTTCCCGATGAGGTCGATCGTGACGGTGTCGCCCACTTCAGAGGGGCGGTCTTCGACCGGGACGAACTCCGCGTTGGCTTTCTGGAACCGCGAGAAGACGTGATCGACGTCCTCGTCGAGCACCTGGACCACGCGCCGGGTCACGGGGATTCCACGGTAGTTGCCGAGTTCAAAAGAGGGAATGATGTCGAATCCCGCCTTGAAGCGGAGTGGCTCTCCTTCGACGAGGGCGATCTCCTCCATCGCGATCGAGGGCTCGCCCACCGCGTGGATTTTGTGTTCGGAGATCGCGTGAGAGATGGCGTGGGGGACCAGTTGGGAGAGGACCTCTCCCTTGAGTTCCTTGCCGAACCGCTGGCGAAGGACGCTACGCGGGACACGGCCCGGACGAAAGCCAGGAACCTTGGCGTGTCTGGAGTAGGCCTCATAGGCCTTTTCATATTCTGCCCGGACGGCATCCGCGCCGACCTCGATGGCCAATTCTTTCCGGGTGGGGGAGATGTCGATCACCGCAACTTCGAGTTTCAAAGTATCTTCGCCTTTCTGTGGAACTCGCTCCGAGCATTGACTGATGGTTGTGAAAGAGAGGACCCCCGTGTCGTGATGGGCGTCGACCACGTGATGGTCCACGGTAGTCACCCTCTGTGGAGTCAGTCAAGCCCGAGGGCACCGGCCGGCCAGCCACTCGCCTGCGGGGCGATGATCGATCCATCGGGACGCAGCGTGGGTGGGAGGAGGGCGCGGAGGATACCGGAAGATGGCAATGCGAAAGGGGGGACTCGAACCCCCACGCCGGTCAGGCGCCAGATCCTAAGTCTGGTGCGTCTACCAGTTCCGCCACTTTCGCAAGAGGCAGACTCCTCTGGGATCCAAGTGTCAGAGGCTAACAAATTTCTCTTGGGGAAGCAACCAGTGCCGACCATCCCCTCCCCAGACCAGATGGGACCAGGTTTGACAGTGTCATCCCCTGCGGCCTATAACGAAAATGGCTTGGAAAGGACTGTCGTCAGCATCAGGGAAGGCCAGGGACAGGAGGGACAATGACTTTTTTGGAAAAGATCAACGAAGATCTCAAAGAGGCGATGAAAAACCGGGAGGCGGAGCGGCTCTCCGTGCTTCGGATGGTCAAGACGGCCCTGAAGAACCGTGAGATCGAGAAGATGGCGCCCCTGGAGGATGGGGAAGCGATCAAGGTGCTTCAATCGCTGGTCAAGCAGCGCCGGGACAGCGTTGAACAGTATCGCCAAGGGGGTCGGGAGGAGTTGGCCCGGAAGGAGGAGGGGGAGATTGCCCTCATCGAGGTCTATCTGCCCACCGCGCTCGACGAGGCGACGGTGGCGCGGATCGTCGACGAGGCGATTGCCGAGGTGGGGGCGTCCGATCTCAAGCAGATGGGGATGGTGATGAAGGTGGTTATGGCCAAGCTGGCGGGGCAGACCGTCGACGGAAAAGTGGTCAACCAGCTGGTCCGTTCCCGGCTGGCCTAGCTGGCCCGGCTGAGCCTCGCTGGCCCGGCTGAGAGGATGATCCTGGAAGAGGGGAGGGGATGTGCGGAATCTGCTCTGGTTTCTCTCATGGTGTCTGACCCTGGCGGCCATCGTCGATATCTTTCGCTCGGCGCGGGACTGGGCGACGAAGGCGGTCCTGGTGGTGATCGTGCTCGTCCCCTTTGTCGGGGCGGGGCTCTACTTCCTGGCGTTGCGGGATAGGCGGCCGGTCTGACAAGCGCGCCGGGGCACGGCCTGGCTCCGGCGGCTCGCGGGTCTCTTTTCCGGGGAGCGGCAGACCTGCCGCCTCCCCGTCTTCGCCCCGTCGGTCTTGACGATAGGGGAGCGGACAGTCAATAGTCCTTCATGAGCGAGGTTCAGCCACCTCGCTCGGCATTTCAGCGATTCATCGGGCGAAGCGAGAGACGGGATCCCGGAAGGGAGACAGGTTTCTTTCATGGGCGGGCGCCAGCGAGAGCGGTTGGTGCCTGGCATTCTGTGGAGCGGAGTGGGGCAGAGATCGGAGAGAGATGGCCCAGAATCTGGATCTGAGATTGACGGAGGAGCAGCGCGCGGTGCTCGAGTCGGCCACTGGAGGGAAGATCTTTCTGCGCGGGAAGGCGAGCGCAGGCAAGACGACGGTGGGTGTCCACTGGCTCCAGCGGTTGCTGGCGGAGGGGGTACCGGCGCACCGGATCCTGGTGCTGGTGCCGCAGCGTCGACTGGCCCTGCCGTATGAGCGGGAGATCCGTCACACGGAGGGGCGTGCCGGGGCGGAGGTGACGATCGCGACGCTGGGCGGTTTGGCGCGCAGAACGGTGCAGCTCTTCTGGCCGCTGGTGACAGACCGGTTGAGCCGGACCTTTCCGACACGCCGTCCGACCTTTCTCTCACTCGAGATGGTGCAGTACCTGATGTTCAAGTTGCTGCAACCGGAGATCGAGCGGAACGACTACTTCAAGAGCGTGACGATCGACCGGGCCCGTCTCTTCGGGCAGTTGGCCGACAATCTCAACAAATCGGCGGTGGTGGGGTTTCCGTCGACATCGATTGGCGCGCGCCTGCAGGCGGCCTTTCCGGACGATCCGGAGCGGCAGCATATCTTTGGGGACGTGCAGGTCTGCGTCAATCTCTTCCGGGACTACTGTCGGCGCTACAATCTGCTCGATTTTTCCTTGCAGGTGGAGCTCTTCACGCAGGCGCTCTGGTCGTTCGCCTCGGTGCAGGATTCGTTGCGGGGAAGGTATCAGCACCTGATCGTCGACAACGTCGAGGAGGACACGCCGGCGACCCATCGCCTGCTGCGCGAGTGGGTGCCGGGGGCGCGATCGGCGCTGATCATCTTCGACGAGGGGGCCGGGTACCGTCGTTTTCTGGGGGCGGACGATCGATCGGGGGAGTCCTTGCGGGAGGTGTGTGACCGGGAGGTCGAGCTGAGCGAGACGCGGGTGATGTCGCGGTCGGTCGAGACGTTGCTGGGGGAGGTTCTCGCGATTCTGCGGGAGGAGGAGACGGCAGAGGTGGGATCGGAGACGGCGGTCCTCGGTCAGCGACGGCGACAGGAGATGGCGCGACGAGCGGTTGTCTATCCACGAGCGGCGGTCAGCCGGTTTCACCCACAGATGCTCGATTGGGTCGCCAGTGAGGTGGCCCGATTGGTGGAACGGCGGAAGGTTCCGCCGGACCGGATCGTCATTCTCGCGCCGCTGATGGGGGACGCGCTCCGGTTTTCGCTGGTCAGTCGGCTGGCCCGACACGGGATCGAGAGTCGAACGCTGCGGCCATCGCGTCCACTCCACGCCGAGCCGGCGGTCAAGGCGCTCGTCACTTTGGCCAAGCTGGCCCATCCACACTGGCAGTTCGACGATGGCTACCGGGTGAGCGCTTCGCACGTCGTGCCGATGCTCCTCTGTGTCCTCGAAGGGATCGACC
>JBEIJP010000003.1:0-30688 GCA_040380245.1 Acidobacteriota bacterium
CCGGAAGGGTTCGCGCGCTTAGCGGATCGCCTCTGGGAGGAGCGTGGGCTCGCTTCCCTGCTGACCGTCGGCCCGGGAGAGGAGACCCTCGCGACCGAGATCCTGGCCCACACTCGGACCGGGCGGTTGGTGCAGGTCGATGTCAACCTCAAGGAGTTCCTCGCGCTGGCCCGGCGGGCACAGCTCTTTGTCGGAGGAGATACCGGGCCGATGCACCTCGCGGCGGCGGCCGGAACTCCGATCGTCGCGATCTTTGGGCCGACCTCGGCACGGCGAAATGGCCCCTTTCGAACGACGGACCGGATCGTCGAGCGATTCGACCTCGCCTGTCGGACCGATTGCTATCGCCGTCGCTGCAGTCACACCTCCTGTATGAAGATTCCGGTCGATCCGGTGTGGGAGGCGATCCTCAACCGTCTGGAGACCTCTCATCGGACCTTGTCGGTCCTACCCAAATACGCATGAAGACCCATTCCATCTCCCCGTGGCGTTCCCGCTTGCAACGATGGCGAGTCCCGCTTGGCTTTGCCACCTCGCTGGCCTACCTCTTCCTGAGTCGGCCCAGCTGGACCTCTGTAGTGCTGGGGTTCCCCGTGGCGGCCCTCGGGGTTGGCATCCGGGGATGGGCCTCGGGCCATCTTCGCAAGAACCTCGAACTGGCGACCAGTGGTCCGTATGCCTTCACCCGCAACCCCCTCTATTTTGGAAGCTTCCTGCTGATGGTCGGGTGTGCGATCGGAGGAGGCTCGTGGTCGGTCGGAGCGGCCCTCGTCGGCCTGTTCCTGCTGATCTACTGGCCGGTGATGCAGGCCGAAGCAACCCACATCGAAGAACTCTTTGGCGCAGACTATCGAGCCTGGGCGGCTGAGGTTCCCCTCTTCTTTCCGCGGCTCTCCGCGGCTAGTGGAAAGCCGACCGGGGAGAGAGCAAGCGGGCCAACGTTTAACCTCGAGCAGTTCCGACGTCATCGGGAGTACCGGGTCTCGATCGGTCTGGTCCTCGTCTTCAGCTTCCTGGTGGCACGAATTCTGACTGGATGATGATCCGCTCCGCACTTCCTGATCCGTCACGCAGAGGGCCAATGATGCAACCGTCAACCTGTTCCAATGGAGAGACCGATCGGCGACGCCCGGATTCGCGGATCGGTCGATGGCTCCTTCACGGATTGATCGCCGGCGTGGGGCTCTGCCTGATCGCCATTGACCCCCTCGGAACAGCAGCCGGGAAGACCGCTGGCCAGCAGACGCCCGCCGAGACCGTCAACGGGTCGCAAGATCCGAAGGCAGACACGAAGGCGAACTCGAAGAAGAAGAACAAGAAGAAGGAGCGCCGGTATCCGCTGGCGACGCTGCGGCAGGACTTTCCGGAAGGGCTGCCCATCCCGCTCAGGGAAAAACTGTCCTACGAGATTCGCTACTCCCGCTTCCCGATCTATGCGACCGTCGGAGTCGTCACCTTTGAGAACCTGGGCCCAGTCCCGACGCCGAGTCCAGTCCCGGAAGTCGATCCAGAAGTAGACGCCCAGGCGCCGCTCCCAACCGAACCACCGATCGAGGCGGGTTCGCCGACACCCCCACCGCGACCGCTGCTCGAAGGGCTGCGGGCCGACTACACTCCCCGCCCGGAAGAGTCGCTGATCCACCTGCGGTCGACGGCGGCCTCCAAGGGCATTCTGCTCGGGATTCTCGGGATCGGGGTGCAGGACCGCTTCGAGAGCCTCGTCAATGTGCGCGACTTCTCGGCCCGGGTCCATCTGACAGAGGTCCGGGAGGGCAAGCGCCACCGGATCCAGTCCGCCGTCTTCGACCCTGCAGAGAAGATCGTCCGGTACGAGGCCCACAACCTGGCCAATCCGGCGGAGCCAGTCAAGACGAAGATTCTGCCGCGCGAAGAGGGAATGCACAGCCTCCTCTCCGCCCTCTATTTTGTCCGGTTGCAGCGACTCAGAGAGGGGCAGATGCTCGTCTTCCCGGTCAGTGACGACGAAGAGAACTACCAGTTCGAGGTCCTCGTCGCCCGGAACGAGAAGATCAAGACCGACTGCGGGGAGGTCAAGGCCATCCGCCTGGAGCCGAAGCTGTTTGGGCCCGGGAAATTTTTCAACCGAAAGGGGGAGATGACGATGTGGGTCAGCCGGGATCGACATCAGGTCCCCTTGCGACTGGTCGCCCGCACCACCTCCGGTACCGTGAGCGCCAACCTGCTCCATTACCGGCCCAATTGTCAGATTCAAGAGCCCGAGGAGAGGGAGAAGGAGATGGTCGAACCGGACGAGAATCGGTAGGCCGAGTCTGATCGGATGCCCGACTCATCGCGGAGGAGGCGCCCACGAAAGAGAAAGAGAAGAGGAGGGGCCTCGCCGACCGAGCTGCCGCATGAGACCAACAGAGGAAGTCTTGCAGAAAAATCGCACCAACCTGACCATTTTCGGGGTAGCGATGTCGATCTTTATGGGAGCGCTCGAGAGCACGGTTGTCGGGACGGCGATGCCGACCGTCATCGCCAGCCTCGGCGGGATCGAGATCTACGGATGGGTCTTTGCCGCGTATATTCTGGCGGCAACGATCATGACTCCGATCTGGGGGAAGATGGCCGACCTGATCGGCCGGAGACCGGCGATGTTTGGAGGGCTGGCCCTCTTCATCCTGGGATCGGCCCTCTCCGGAGCGGCCCAGTCGATGCCCCAGCTGATCGCGTTTCGAGTCGTACAGGGGCTGGGAAACGCCGCGCTCTTTCCAGTCGGCATGACAATCGCCGCGGACCTGCTCTCTCTGGAAAAGCGGGCCAAGTTGATCGGCATCTTCAGCGGGATGTGGGGCGTCGCCAGCCTGATCGGTCCGCTGGTTGGAGGCTACCTCACCACCTATGTGTCGTGGCGCTGGTGCTTCTACCTGATTCTGCCGGCGGGGATCGTCTCGGGAGTGCTGATCTGGGCCAACTACGAGGAGCGGTTTGCCCGCCGGCGAGAGATCCAGCTCGACTACTGGGGGGCGGCGACGATCACCGCGGGTCTCGTGCTGCTGCTCCTGCTGGTCGAGCGAGGCGCCGGACTGCCGCTCTGGCAGGTCGGCGTCGGAAGCGTGACGTGTCTCGGGCTGCTCATTGGCTTTGTGCGGCTGGAACGAGACCACCCGGACCCCCTCATCCCGCTCGATCTCTTTCGCAATCGGCTGGTGGTCATGGCGGTGACGCACGGACTGGTCTCGATGATGGCGCTGATCGGGACGTTGTCGTTTCTTCCCCTCTTTGTCCAGGCAGTCATGGGGACGACCGCCGCCGAAGCGGGCAAGATTCTGATCCCCTACATCATTCCGTGGGTCATCTCCGCCATCATTGGCGGCCGGTTGATCCTGCGGTTTGGCTATCGCCCGGTGGCCCTGGTGGGAATGGCGGTCATGCTCGCCGGGTCGATCGGACTGGCGCGAGCCTCGATTGGAACGACACGGCTGGTGCTCTCCATCGACATCGGCCTGCTCGGGATGGGAGGCGGGCTGACCATTGCGACGATGATGCTGGCGGCCCAACACGCTGTCGGGCGGCTGCAGACCGGGGTGACGACCGCCACCGTTCAGTTTGCCCGGAGCATCGGCTCGGCGGTCGGCACTTCGGCGATGGGAGCGCTGATGACGTGGCGATTACGCACGCTCCTCGGCACCGCACCACCCGAGCTGAGATCCCTCAGTGGGCACGGGGAGGTGGGGATGATCGTCCGACCCGAGACCCGCGCGGCCCTCTCGGGCGAGGCGTCCTTCTTTCTGCAGCAGGCCCTCGCCGGATCTCTCCGCTGGTCGTTCTACTTTGTCCTGGTGGCGGTGATCCTGGCCTCGATCATCGCGCTCTTCATCCCGGCCGGGAGCGCCCACGAACTGGCTCACGAAGAGCACCTCCAGCCGCCACTCGGCACCTCGACGCCCAGCCCGGGCGCGGAAGGGACCGAGATCATGCCCTGAGTGAAGAATGGGGCTCCGGTCGCGAGATCGTCGATCAGGTCGAAATGGCCATCGAGATCGGCCCAGGCGACATTCCGCAGAGCCAGCGCGAGATGGGCCGCCGCGGCCATGGAGATGCGGGATTCGTCCATGCACCCGATCATCACCGGAATCCCGCGTGCCTCCGCTACGGCGTTGCACCGCAGCGCCCCGGTGATCCCCCCCGTCTTCATCAACTTGAGATTGACCAGCGGCGCCGGCGTCTCGAGGACATCCCGCGCATCGAGGACAGACTCGTCGGCCATGATCGGGATCGGCGAGCGCTTGACCAGCTCGCGCAACGCCTCCCGGTCGGAGGCCGGGACGGGTTGCTCGAGAAAGGAGATCTGGCAATCTTCGACCGCCGCCAGCAGCGCCAGCGACTGATCGACATCATACCCCTGATTCGCGTCAAGCGAGAGGAGAACGGACGGGCCGGCCACTTCGCGAATCGCGCGAATGCGGGCCACATCCTCGGTCAGGTCGAGGCCACATTTGATCTTGAGGATGCGGACGCCGGCGGCGCAGAACTCGCGGGTGCGGGCAAGGTTGCGGTCGAGCGGCTCGATGCTCAAGGTCAGGCTGGTGGCGATCTGATCGCGAGCCTGCCCGAGCAACTGGACGAGCGGCAGGCCGGCGGCCTTGCCCAGCAGATCGTAGAGGGCCACATCGACCGCGGCGAGCGCCGTGGGCGCCGCCGGCGCCTCTTGCCGCAACTGATGCCAGAGCGACTGGATCCGCCGCGCGTCGGCGCCAAGCAGGAGCGGTCGCCAGCGATCCTCCAAGGTCCGGACGACTCCCTCGGCAGTCTCCCCCGTGACGTGCGAGTCCGGCGCCGCGTTGCCCCACCCGACCAGCCCCCCTTCGACTTCGATCCGGACGACAACGTTCGGCGCCTCTTCCAGTGCGTCATAGGCGACGATCGATGGATGCCGGAGCTGGAAGTCGCGCCGTTCTACCTCCACTGAAACGATCCGCAAGGCTCTCCCTCCTCTTCTACGTTGACTCTAACCAAGCATGCGACGCCGGAACGACCGGAGCGCGATCTCGATCGTCACCAGGGTCACCCCCAGCAGGAAGAGAACCTCCGCCAGAAATCGACCACCGACATCACCCGTCATCAACGCACGGGACGCATCGATCGCCGAGGTCACCGGAATCAACCAGGCCAGCACCTGAACCCACTCCGCCAGGTTCGCCAATGGGAAATATCCCCCCGAGACCCAGAGGTACGAGAACGTGATCGCGAAGAGGAAGTTGTAGCTGTTGATGTCGTGAGTCCGCGAGGTGGCGATCAGGGCGACCGCCGCCACCCAGAGCGCGGCAAGTCCGAGAACCAGCGGAATCAGCAGCCCCCACGGGGAGAGGATGGCGCCGAACGCCCAGAGGACCAACAGGACAAAGAGCCCGTCGATAACCGCCTTGGTCATTCCCCAGAGAATCTCGCCCAGCGCCAGGCTCTCCGCCTCGATCGGCGTGCAGAGGATCGCGTCGAAGGTCGATTGGTAGACCATCCGAAAGTAGGATCCATAGGTGCACTCGATCAAGGCCCGAATGAGGGACGCAAAGGCAAGCAGCCCAGCCCCGAAATAGGTCAGGTAGGGAACCCCCATCACCTTTCCGGCAATAAGGGAACCCACGCCCCACCCCAGACCGATGACCGTAAAGAAGGGCTCAAAGAGCGGAGCGATCATCTCCGTTCGCCAGAGTCTGATGTAAACGTCATAATTTCGCCACCAGATACGGGCGGCGTCCCCTGGATCGATGCGGGAGAGGGCGAGCATAGCGGGTTGGGACTCCTTCACGTCAGTCGTGTCCGGTCGGTCAAGCGCATAAAGACGTCTTCGAGATTGGCGGGCCGAAGATAGGTCTCGCACCCTTCGCAGGCCCGGATCAGAGGAGCGAGTTGCTCGGCCGATTCGGCGTAGTAGTGGCGGGTGTTGGCGAGGTCCTCGACGATGACGGTTGGATCGGGGGCAGGCAATGGCTGGAGCGGGGTTCCGCGCACCTCCAGCACGACTCGTCGTGCGTGCTGTTCGATGAGAGCACGGGGAGACCCACTGACCAGAATCGTCCCGCGGTCCATCAGAATCAGTCGATCGCAGAGCTTCTCCGCCTCGTCCATGTAGTGGGTCGAGAGGAGAATCGTCAGGCCCTGCTCGCGTAAGTGGCGCAGCTTGTCCCAGATGGCCTGTCGTACGTGAGGATCGAGCCCGGTGGTCGGCTCATCGAGGATGAGGATGGCAGGATCGTTGATCAATCCCCGGGCGATCATCAGGCGCCGCTTCATCCCCCCGGAAAGGGTCTCGATCCGCGCCGTCCGTTTCTCTTCCAACTCGGCGAAGGCGATCAGTCGATCAGCCCGCTCCTCCGCGACTGCCCGAGGGATGCGAAAATAGCGCGCATAGACCAGCAGATTTTCCCGGAGGTTGAGGTCGGGATCGAGGTTGTTCTCCTGCGGAACCACCCCGACCCTCGCCTTGATTGCCCGAGCTTCGGTCGTCACGTCGAGCCCGACGACGCGCAAGCGCCCTGCGGTGAGTGGGCTCCGGCAGTAGATCATCCGCATGAGCGTCGACTTGCCGGCGCCATTCGGCCCGAGAAGCCCAAACGCCTCCCCCTGGGCTACCTGAAAGCTGATCCGATCGACCGCCGTCAACTCCCCATACCGACGAACGACCTCGGCGGCGTCAATGGCCAGAGGAGCCGGCGTCGACTGATTTCCGCTACTCCCGATCAAACCCGTACCCTTCTTTCTGCGGCCCCATCCACCGTGTCGACCGACCCCGGCACAGACCTTCACCGATCGTCATCGCTCCCCCACCCCACAAACGGCCCCTGCTCTCAACCCGCAAAGAGAGGAGTGCCACGAAAGGGGAGAGGCAGGCGTTGCACCATCCAGACCGCTGAATTTGCCACACGGACAACCATAAGGCAACCAGCGGAGCAGAACCCCAGACGTCAACCAGCTTGGCCCCCCGTCGGGCCCGTGGTACATTGCCATCTCTTCTCCGTTTTCGATATCACCGGTCCCCTCCCGCGGACAATTGGAGAGAAGAAACGGAGGGGGGGCCTGCGGAGAGATCTCCCCCAACGAGGGTGTATGAGACCACAACAATGCCCCCTCTGTGGGCGAGCGGAAAACCGGCACCTCCCCGAAGAGTCCCGACGGGACGAGCAGTTCCTCGGGCTGATCGCCTCGAACGTGCCGGGTTGGACGCCGGACCAAGGGGCCTGTAACGGGTGCCTCGACCTCTTTCGCAGGGCGGACCATCGGGTGCGCGCCAACCCGACCCTCTTTCGTGACGGTCGACTCCATATTCTGCCAACGCCGCTGCGAATGGGAGCCGATGAGCGATTCACGGGTCGGGGGGTGACGATTGCCTTCCTCGATTCGGGCTTCTACCCTCATCCGGACCTCATCGAGCCGCACAATCGAATTCTCCACTACGAAAATCTGGTCGATCCCCACTTCGATCGGGCGGAGCTCTCGATCCCGGACGTCTCCAGTTGGCACGGGATGATGACCTCGGTTGTCGCCAGCGGAAATGGGCACCTCTCGCAGGGGCTCTACCGCGGGATCGCCTCCGAGGCCAACCTGGTGCTGGTCAAAGTCGGGTCGTCCAAGCGGATTCTGCACGACGACATTCGACGTGGGATTGAATGGGCGATCGAACACCGGGACCGGTTTGGAATCCGGGTCCTCAACATCTCTTGCGGCGGGGACTACGTCGCCTCCTATCTGACCGACCGGCTCTCGCAAGCGGCCGAAGAGGCGGTCCGCGCCGGAATTGTCGTCGTCTGCGCGGCGGGCAACGCCGGTCACAACCCGACTCCCTCGGTCCTTCCGCCCGCCTCGACCCCCGCAGTCATCACTGTCGGAGGGTTCAACGATCGGAATACCCTCGAGCTGGAAGACAACGAACTCTACCATTCCTCCTACGGTCCGACGATCGACGGACTTCAGAAGCCGGAGATCATCGCCCCCAGCATCTGGATTGCCGCGCCGATCCTGCCCGGTACTCCCACCGCGGACGAAGCCCACTTCTACGATCGACTCCAACGAACGCCCGACACGACGCTGCGCGAGGAACTCAAGGCCCACCCGGGCATCGATCGCGAACTCGACGCGGCCGCCGACCTGCCGATCTATCTTCTTCGCCACCTCTTGGCGATCAAACTGCACGACGCCAATGTCATCAGTGGCCATTACAAACACGTCGATGGGACCAGTTTCGCGGCTCCGATCGTCTCGTCTGTCGTGGCCCAAATGCTGGAGGCCCACCCCGGACTCCTCCCGTGGCAAGCCAAGCGCATCCTGATCGAGACCGCAATCCGGTTGCGGCAGACGCCCGTCGACCGACAGGGCTGGGGCACGATCATTCCCTCCCGGGCTGTCGCGCGCGCCCTGGCGGCACGTGCGGCGTCTGCCTCCGGAACTCCGTAAGAGCCCCTCAGGGAAGTGTGGCAGGACAATGTATCTGATCGACGGCAACAATGTGATGGGGCAGCAGGTCGGATGGCACCGCGACAAGCCCGCCGCGCGACGGCAGCTGCTGGAGGACCTCTCCCGGCTCGCCCGGGCCCGTCAGACCCGGCTGACCGTCGTCTTCGATGGTCGGCCGGACGATCGGTTTCCCGACGGCTCCAGCTACCGCAGCGTGCGCATCCATTACGCCGTTCCCGGATCGGATGCCGATGCAAGGATCGTTGAACTGGTCGAAGCCACCTCCAACAAGCGCAACCTGACCGTTGTCACCTCCGACCGCAAACTGACCGATCGGGTGCGGGTCTGTGGAGTCCGGGTGATCAAAGCGGGCGTCTTTCGCCGCTTTATGGAAGAGGCGCAAGAGTCTGGCCACCTAACCACTCCCCCCTCTCTCGCAGACGGGGAGATGGAGAACTGGCTCCGCTACTTTGGCGTCTCCGCCGAAGAGGACGAGGAAGACGAAGATGAGGCCGACTGGTAATCTCTTGCCGAACGCCCCTTCCCCACCAATCGCCTGGCTCTGGATCCTGGTCTGTGGTCTGGCGGGGACGCTCCTCCTCTGGCTCTTCGTGGATAGCTGCCAGCAGGATGGGGGACTCCACTACCTCTTCGCCAGGTGGGCGTGGAAGCATCCCGAAATCCTGGTCGGGGTCTGGGCCCGTCCGCTCTACACGACCCTCTACGCCATTCCAGCGCTGGCAGGCTATCAGGCGACACGGGGCTTTACGGTCCTGATCTGCCTCGTCATCGCCTGGCAGACCTGTCAGATCGCCCGCGACCTTGAGATCCCCCGGCCCGCCCTGGCCATTCCACTGGTCTGGCTCCAGCCGTCCTTCTTCCTCTTCGCCGCCGACAACATGACCGAGCCCGTCTTCGCGCTGGTCTATGTCATCGCGCTGCGTCTGCATCTCCGCGGGCGAGTGGTCGCGGGAATGATCGTCGCCTCCCTCACCATTCTTGCTCGCCCGGAGGGGTTCTTTCTCGGGCTGCTCTGGGCGGTCTGGGTCTGGCAGGAACGTCTTCCGGGAGGGTGGATTCCGCGAAAGAGAGCCGAGTGGCGGAGGCTCAGTTCGATCCTCTGGCTGGGTACGGGAGCGCTGATCTGGTGGCTGGCGGCGTGGGCGCTGACGGGAGATCCCCTCTTCATCCTGCACAACTGGCCGCGGGACTGGCCCCTCACCGGGACCATCTATGGGGCGGCGGGCCTGCTCGCCTACCCTGCCCGGCTGCCCGAGATCGTTGGGCCCTTTCTGCTGGTCCCTTTTGCCTGGGGCCTCATCAGCCTCCTGCGGCAGAGAGCCCTTCCGACCTTGACCTCCAGCTTTCTGCTTCTCTTCGGGCTGCACACGATCCTGCGCGCCTTTGGGCTGCTCGGGTCGGCCGGCTATCCGCGCTACCTCATCACCATCAGCCCGGCGATTGCCCTCTTGACCCTGGTCGGTTGGAATCGGCTGGGCGCCGTCATTGGTCAAGCCCTCTCGCGACCGGTCCGCGTCGCCTGCGCCGGTCTGGTCCTGGCCACCTCCGCGTCTCTCAACGCCGTCTATGTTGATGGAGCGGAATGGTCGCGCGACGCCTACGCTCTCGAAGAGATCCATCGTTGGGTCAAGGCACGCGAGCAACAGACCCCACTGCCCATCACCCGGCTGCTCTGGAACGAACCCTACGTGGCGATCCTCTTCGATCGGGACCCGTGGGAGAACGTCAACTGGACACGCGACGCGACGCGGGACGGCGACACCCTGCGACAACTCCCCGTTGGAACCCTCGTCGTCTGGGATCGGCTGATCGGCCCGAAATGGTATGGAATCGAGGCGGCTGACTTTCGAGAGGCGGGATTCGACCTGCTCCACGAGGCCGCCTTCACCCTCCGAGGCTACCTGCTGACCCGCTCCTGGTTCGGGGTTGGTGGACCTCGCCACCAGCGTTACTTCGTGTTCTACAAAACGTCGAAAAACGTCAGCCCAGACCAATCGCCCTCACTTGCCGCCCCGTGAAAAACGGAGTGTCCGGATGTTGCCAGATCCATCGAGGAGGGCGACGAGGGACCGTCCCGTCTCGAGACGGCCGTAATCGAGAATGGTCTGTGCGCCAAGGGTTCGACGTTTGAACTTTGGACCGAACGTGTTGCGCAGATCGTCCAGCGTCCAGTTGACCAGCAGATCGACCGTTGTCAAAAGACGATCCGGCAACGCAAAATGGAGCGTCACCCCGTGATGGTAGCTGAGATGGCGAATGGTATGGGACTCGGTCAGCCCATCCTGAGCGGTCTGGACCAGTTCCGCGGTGCGGGTCAATTCCAGAACCTCGTCGAAGCGAGTCCGACCAATCCCATCGACGAATCGATAGAAGAGCGCCAACGCCTCATCTGGCCGTGGAAACATCGGATCGAGCGGGGTTGCGCCTCGTTTTGCTCTGGAGACAGGGACGAGTGGGTCATCGACGGAGACCCCTTGCCCCACGGAGTTGACCGTGGGAGGCGGCACAGTCTTTGGGGCAGCGAGGTCGGCCGAATCCCGAAGACGGGAGAGGGGCATCGTCGGCTCATCCCGAATCAAGCCCCGGACATAGTTGATGGGGATGGCAAAGTTGAGGTTCTGCCCCCCCTGCAGGCGATAGGTCACCACCCCGATGACCCGCCCCTGTGAATCGAAGAGAGCCCCCCCGCTGCTCCCCTGCCCGATCGGCGCCGTCATCTGAAAGATCCGGTGGGTCTCCAACCGCCGGACCCCGCTGAGAATCCCCGTCGAGAGCGAATTGGTCAGCCCCGACGGGCTGCTGATCACCACCACCGGCTCTCCCACCTCGACCGTGTCGGAATGGCCCAGCGTCACCGTCGGCAAGCCATACCCGCGGATGCGGATCAGCGCCAGATCCCGAACCTCGTCCATGTCAATCAGCTCGGTCGTCTGATAGAGGTCGCCAGAGGCCAGCCGGACTTGAATGCGGGCGGCTCCGCGGAGGACATGCAGGTTGGTGACGACAGTCCCGACCCCTGTCACGACAAAGCCGCTGCCCTGCCCCAAGACCTGCCCCTGCTCGTCGAGCGCTTCAATCAGCACCACCGCCGGCGCCTGCTCCCGGGCAATCGCCACCACCGGCTGCGCCAGGACCACGGACCCGGCCGCGCTCAGCCCCAGGACACAGACCAGCATTGCTACCCGGGTGACCACCTCTTCCGACAATCTCCGTCGCCCCTTCGCGAAAATTCTCTTTCTCATTCCATCATCTTACCCCAACTCGGCCAGCTCGCGCTCTCCCGAGATTGGGTACACCGCGTATCGAGATCTATTTGGCAGAAGCAGTGGGAACTTCAGAAGCGGGTGTCCGTGGCAGGGTGAGAGGACGCAGCAGCTCCAGGTAATCTCCCGCGGGATTTTCTGGGCTGATCGTCACGGAGCTGTTGTAGGAGAAGAGGACAAAGCCCTCGACACCAGCGGCGCGCGCCAGGGCAATCTTCTCCTTCGCCTGCTCGACTCCCTGGCGGTAAGTGCCGATCCCAATCCAGACCGCCTGGCCGGCCGCCGCCTTCCTGACGCCCTCCAGCAGGGACTGGAACCGTTCCGTTTCCGGGGTGTAGGCCATCGGACAGAGAATATCGAGCCAACCGTGACGCGCCCAGTTCGGCCAATCCTGAAAGCGGAATTGGCTGGCCAGATGTGAATCGGCAAAGACCGCCGCGGAGAGGAGCAGGTCCGGTCGTGCCTGCTTCAACTCTTTGTGCAACCGCTCCACCAGCAGGTCGACCTGGCGGCGTTGGAACGCGGCATATTGCGTAGGAAAATTGTCCGGGTAGAAGATGGGGTCGACCAGCGTTTGCGACTCGAGAAACTCCCGATCCTCTGCAGGAAGACGTCCCGCCATCTCCTCCTGAAACCGATCGAGCGAGACCCGGCTGAAATCGTACGCGGGGTTAGGGTAGCGTACATAGTCCAGGTGCAGGCCGTCCACCGGGTAGCGGCGAACCAGCTCCAGCGCGAGACGCGCCACCCACTCACGAAGCCCCGGATGGGCCGGAGTCGCGAAGATCCCCTCCAGATCTTCCCGATTCCGTCGACTGAACGCCAGCAAATGCTCGGCGAAGGCTGGGGATTGAGGAGAGAGCTGAGGCCGTTCCGTAGCCATTCCCCGCGGCACCATCAACCACTCCGGGTGTCGATGCACCAGGTGGCGAGGCGAAGACGGAAGTGCCGCGAGGTCTGCGACCAGAAAGAGGTTGATCCAGGCGTGCACACGGAGCCCGGCGGAATGTGCGGACTGAAGCACCGAGGCGAGAGGATCGAAGTCGGGGGGCTGTCCCGCCAGCTCCGCCGCCCGCGGCTCGTAACTCGACTGGTAGTAGGCGTCGCCACGACCGCGAACCTGCACAATCAGGTCGGTGTACCCATTCTTCACCGCCTCGGTAATCAGGCGGTCGATCGATTGCCGGGAGGCAAGCGCATGCCGAACCACCCAGAGAGCCCGCACCTCTGCTCGACTCGCAGCCACACCGCGACGCAATCCGGGGCTACCCGCCCCCGGGTTGGAGGACGATGCCGGCGAGATCACCGCGGCGGGAGCGATCGTCTCCTGCGGCGGGAACCGCGCCGCCAGGAGCAGCCCTGTCACCATCAGAAAGATCGCGCCCACACGTCTCATCGCGCTCGACTCCGGTATGCCGTCTGCCCCCTTCAGTAGAGCAGGTAATTTCGGCGGATCGCCCGGAAGACGTCCAGCTCTTCCTGGTAGAGCTGCTTGAGTGCCCGACCATCCGCCCCCTGCAGAAAGCTGTCGAAGACGCGTTGATTGACCAGCAACCGCAGCAAGCGGTCCGCCTGGAACGCCGCCGGATAGAGCCGGCGCAGTTGAGCCGCGATCTCCAGACCCACCAGGACCGGTTCAAAGCTCTCCCGATCGGTGATGATCAAATTGACCCCGCCACACTCACTCCCCTGATGCACACTGGAGGTCGGCGTGTATCGCACCGGAACAAATCGGACTCCGGGCAGGCCTGCCCGATTGAGGGCCTCGGCCAATTGCCGGCCCTCGATCCACGGAGCCCCGATCAACTCAAAGGGAGTGCCCGTCCCACGCCCCACCGACACATTGGTCGGCTCCAGCAGACAGACCCCTGGGTAGAGCGTCGCCTCGGTCAGGCTGCGCATATTGGGGGACGGATTGACCCAGAACTGTCCCGTCGAATCCAACCACTGCCCCCGCTGCCAGTTCTCGATCCGAATGACCTGCAGATCGGCGCCGATTCCCCGCTCCTTGTTGAAGAGCTGGGCCATCTCCCCGATCGTCATCCCGTGCCGCACCGGAATCGAGTGGTAGGCGATGAACGAGAGCTTGTCGGGGTCTGCCAGTGGTCCCTCGACCTCGACGCCATTGATCGGGTTGACCCGGTCGAGGACGACAAACCGAATGTTCCGCTTGCCTGCCTCCTCCATCGCCATCCCCATCGTTGAGATGTAGGTGTAGAAGCGCGCCCCGATGTCTTGAATATCGAAGACCAGCGTATCGATCCCCTGCAGCATCTGCGCCGTTGGACGCCGGGTCTCTCCGTACAGACTGTAGACCGGAAGTCCCGTCTTCTCATCGACGCCACTATCGATCTTCTCCTGATCGAGCGCGCCGCGAATGCCGTGCTCGGGGGAGAAGAGGGCGACCAGCTTGACCTCCGGCGCCCGGAAGAGCAGGTCGATCGTCGTCCGCCCCTCGCGATCCCGACCGGTATGGTTGGTGATCAGCCCGACCTTTCGACCCCGCAAGGGCGCAAATCCATCGCGGACGAGGACATCGATGCCATTGAGAACCTGCGCCTGCTCCGGGGTGGGCGTGCCGGGCCGGCTCCTGCCGGGGCCCACTCCCACACCTGCCAGCCCCTCCCCGGAAGCCGCGTTGAACAACGGGGCCAGCGGCGGAGCAAGGATCGAGGCCGCAACCACCGAGGCGACCCGGCCGCGCAGGGAGCTGACGTCGGCTGGCTGCACCGGGTCGAGTCGCGGGTGCACCCGATTGCTCAGAAAGACGACAAAGGTCTCGCTCGAAGGATCGATCCAAAGGGAGGTTCCGGTAAAGCCGGTGTGGCCGACACTCCCGATCGGGAAGAGGTCTCCCCGATTGGCCGAAAAGCCAGTGAAGAGATCCCAGCCCAGCCCCCGCACCACCCCATCGACGCCATTGCCTCCCGAAGGTCGCCCCTCGATCATCCGCCGCACCGCGAGCGGACTGAGCACCCGCTTGCCTTGATAGATCCCCCCATTGAGAATCATTTGACAGTAGATCGAGAGATCGTCCGCCGTCGAAAAGAGCCCGGCATGTCCCGCCACCCCGCCCAGCAACCAGGCGCGGGGGTCGTGAACCTCACCGCGCATCCATCGGGACTCGCCGTCGACCTGCCGCTCTCCCGTGCTTGGAACCACCGCGCCCCCACCCCGCTTCTCCGTCGGCGCCGTCCGCGCCGCGACCCCGGCGCCAAATCGCTGAAGGGGGTTGAACCCCGTCGACGACATCCCAAGGGGGGCAAAGATCGACTCCGCGGCAAACTGGTCGAGCGGCTTTCCGCTGACCCGACGCACCAGCTCTCCCAGCACGAGATAGTTGACATCCGAGTAGATGAAACGGGACCCGACGGCGGCAATCGGCGCCAACCGCCAGAGGTTCTCGATCGCCTTGGCAGGCCCCTGCTCATAGTCCTGCAGTTCGTTATCGGCAATCAGCCCACTCCGGTGAATCAGCAGCTGCTCGACGGTAATCGCCCGCTTTCCATTGGCCGCAAACTCCGGGATGTACCGTGCGACCGGGTCCCCCAACCGGACCAGACCCTGGTCGACCAGTACCATCACCGAGGTCGCCGTCGCCACGACCTTGGTCAACGAAGCCAGATCGAAGAGCGTCTCGGTCGTCATCGGCTCTCGCGCCGGCTCGAGGGCACGGTCTCCATAGGCTCGACTCCAGACCAACTTGCCTCGCCGAGCCACGTGCACCACCGCTCCTGGCAGCTGCCCCGCCGCGATCTCCGCCTCGACGATCGTATCGATCCGCGTCAAATGGGCCGGCGACATCCCCACTTCCGATGGCGCGGTCGGCGGGAGCCCTGACGAAACCGCCCTCCCACCCTGCCCAAATCCACCCTGCCCGTGCCCCCCCAGCCAGACGACCAGCAGCGAGGCCAACGCCCACCTCACCACGAAACGGCCCGCACTTCGATTCTGCATCGCGTCTCGCCCCTCCCGGCTCCACCTCAGCTCCATCAGTCGCCCTCCGTTCCCCTGTTGTCTCCGGCAGACCCCCTTCACTTCCCTCCAGCCATCCAACGGACCAATCAAAAAGCCCTGTCTCCCGGCTCCTGTCCGCCGATGGGTGTTGTATCCCATCTCGCTCGACATTGTAAACCGGAAGACAGGGCCCTGCCGGGAAGAAGACCTTCCCCATTCCCCCACCAGCGATCCGCTGCTCAGATCACGATTCGGGTCCCATCGAACTTGGTCAAATTGAAACCTCTGAACGGCTCGTGAACCCCTTCCCGAAGATCTCGCAGATAATCAATCGCGATCGTCTCACCCAAGCGCAACGACTCCGTCGCGTCTGACCGCCAATGGACGCCAGCGATGTTTCGCCCGATCGCGACATTCGAGGCCAGTTTATTGAGTTCGCCTCCCACTGTCAGGGCTGGGCCCTGGTAAGCGGTGAGGCGATTGCCATCTGTGGACGGTACGACTGGATTGGGCAACACCCACGACTCGTCAAACCAGGCCTTGAGAATCGTGACGCAGGCTCCCGCCACCGTCGCGTGTCCGCCACCGTATGCCGGATGGCTGGGACAGCCTTCCTGAAACGCCTGAGGCAGCAGAAGGCTTCCAAACCGACGCGCAACCTCGGGCAGTACCGACGAGTTCGTGATCTGAGCATGAATCGGATAGCTCGCCTGGCGCGTAAAGTGGTTGTGAATCCTTCCGGCAAAAGCCTCGGGACGGAGACGTCGGTGAACAAACCACTTCTGATACCAGACAGATCGCAAGGC
Organism: Acidobacteriota bacterium; assembly: GCA_040380245.1. Lineage (GTDB taxonomy): Bacteria > Acidobacteriota > Blastocatellia > RBC074 > RBC074 > CAIOZW01. The sequence continues at coordinate 16,463 of JBEIJP010000003.1, forward strand.
CCCTGTCGCCACCGCGCAGACCATGCTCTGAATATGCGGCGCCCCAAAAGTCCCAAAACTGCACTGGGCCCGAGAGTCTCTGTATGGATTGCTCTCATCGACAGGAGCTCCCAACCCGAGCAAAATCAACGCGGCATTGAAGTAGGCTTGAAAGAGCACATCCCGGTGGACCCACTCGCCCAATTCACGCCCACTCCGAATCAATCGACGAACGCCAAGATAGCGATTCGGAATTGGGACGTCCCCTCTCGAATTCTGCGCGAAGAGCCAATCTTCATAGCGGACCAGGTAATCGTCCCCCTGCATGGGCTGCATGATCCGTTGATTGATCACTTGGGGACCGTAGGGGATGTCTTGCCACAAAAACTGGGAGACATAGGGACCCACCAGGTCGCCCGGTGTCAATCCACGAAAGAGAACCTGGGTGGTCACGGGACTGGCTGAGCGCAGCGGATCCTGGGTAGAAGAAAAGAGCTCGTGCGTCCGCCAGGCAAACTGGTTGTCTGGATCAGGCCCCTCCGACGCTCCATCCGCGAGCCCTGTCAGGGAGTTGGACCAGGGCTGGCCGTTCGGCGCCGACGCCAATCCACCAATTTCGCTCCGGACCAGCGGGGATGTCTGGCGTGGTCCACGAAAGTCGATCAATCCCGACAAATCCTGCGCTGCCCGTTGCGTCAATGGGTGGCTGTCGTAATCCGCGAACGGCACATCCCGGGTCAGGGCCATCCAGTAGTTCTCGACGATCTCAGAGACAATCTCGGCGCTCGGAAAGGCTGGCGGCGGGGGCATAAAGGCGTTCGCCGGATCCCTCCCCACCAACTCATAGGTCAATCCTGCCTGTGGGTTCTTGAGAAGCGCATTCCCACCCATTGGGATCTGCTCGAAATCCCTCATCTCTCCTGTCCGCGTGGCTCGCAGGAGCTGTTCATACGCGACAGTGTCCACCTCCCCCAGCTGGTTGTGCGGCAGTCCCTTCGAAAAGTTGCCGATTCGGTTGAGATAGCGCTGCTCATCCCCATTGGAGATCTGATTTTCCAGGGCTTGTGCCCGCTGGCGATTCGCGGTCCGCACCCGAACATTGAAGGCCCTCTCGGCGCGTTCCTGTCCGCCAATCGATAATGGGTCGACCTCTTGCTGTGGGAGAGCGACCTGTGACGAGGACGAGGGCTGGGTCGCCGCCTTCGCCGCTCCCCCTTCCGGTAAGAGAATCGATCCAGCCGCCACGGCACTGACATGAGCCAGAAATCGGCGTCTTCCCTTCCCCGCGGGGCTACCGATTCCATTCTCTGTCGCGGCTGCCTCTCTGGTCAGATCGGTCGTTGTCTTCTGGTTTTCTGTGTGTGTTTCGTTCTGTTTTTGTCTATTCTTTTTCTGCTGATTCCAGGCCATAAACTGTTCTTTTCCTTGTGTGTGGTTACTTACGGTCTCTTCGATTGGGACACACGTTCAGGATACCCCCTGGATTCGGAGCGACAGGGCAGGTCTAACGAGACGCTCCTCTCCATTGTGTTGCCCCGTGAGGGTAGACTTCTCCAAGCACTTCCTCCTCCCCACTGGGAGTTGAGGCGTTCTTCGACAGTTCGCTTGTAGTGGGACAAGCTGGAGAGGTGAAATCCTGTTTCACCTGCACGAAAGGGGCCCGCCTGGACGCAGGCAGGGGGCTCCAGTGGACCAGCACGGGGTGAGAAGACCTGCCGGATCCTTAAAGGTTGGCGGCATAATCCGACAGCAGGCTGGCGGTTGTCAACAATAGCGTCCCGCACACCAACCATGAAGACATCATGAAGACACGTCATCGAGAAAATCAGGACAACGGCAGGCTCGGCAGCGGGCCTTGACGCACCGCGATTGAAGATAGGATCGGGGCGGGGATCTTCAGAAGAGAACGTCGAGCGCGTCGGCGACGGAGCGGACCCCGAAGACCTCGAGCTGATTGTCCAGGGTGAGCCCGCTGAGGTTGGTCAGCGGAAGAACGACGCGACGAAACCCCATGCGGCTGGCTTCCCGCAGACGGATCGCGGCGTGGCTGGTCGCGCGCACCTCGCCGGCAAGCCCGACCTCCCCAAAGACAACGGTCTGCGGCGAGAGCGGGAGCCCCCGAAAACTGGAGAGGACGGCGGCGACGATCCCGAGGTCGATCGCTGGCTCATCGATCGAAATTCCTCCGACGAGGTTGACGAAGAGATCGTCACCAGACAATTGGAACCCCAGCCGCTTCTCGAGCATCGCCACCAGCAGGATCGCCCGATTCAGTTCGACCCCCTGAGCCGTCCGCCGGCCGGTCCCAAAACGGGAGGAGCTGACCAGTGCCTGCAGCTCGACGAGCATCGGTCGAGTTCCCTCCATCGCCGCCACCACCACGGAGCCGGCTACGCCAACCGGTCGCTCCCGCAAAAAGATCTCCGATGGATTGGTCACCCCCACCAACCCGGCTGCCGTCATCTCGAACATCCCCAGCTCATTGGCCGCGCCAAACCGGTTCTTGGAGGCACGCAGAATACGGTGTTGATGGTGGCGCTCCCCCTCGAAATAGAGAACGGTGTCGACGATGTGCTCGAGCGCTTTCGGCCCGGCGATCGACCCTTCCTTGGTGACGTGCCCGATCAGAAAGACGGGCACCGCCAGCGTCTTGGCGAGAAGCAGAAACTGACCGGCAATCTCCCGCACCTGCGAGATCGATCCCGGCGCACTCTCGATCTTCGACGAATAGATCGTCTGGACGGAGTCGAGGATGATCGCGCGGGGCTGGAGGCGCTGCACCTCATCGAAGATCCGTTCGAGGTTGGTCTCCGCCAGCAGATAGAGGCTTTCGGGATTGATCCCCAGCCGCTCTCCCCGCAGCTTGATCTGACGTTCACTCTCCTCCCCGGAAACGTAGAGGACGGTGCCGTAGAGATCGCTCAGCCGATCGGCCACCTGGCTGAGCAGGGTGCTCTTGCCGATACCCGGTTCCCCTCCGATGAGCACGAGAGAGCCGGGCACGATCCCTCCCCCCAGCACTCTGTCAAACTCGTCGAGGCCGGTCAGTTCCCGGACATCGGCCTGCGGCTCGATCTCTGGAAAGCGGGTCGGACGATTGACCCGTGCCAGGGGATCCTGCGGACCACGTGCGGTGACCCGCTCCCGCTCTTCGGCAAAGGTGTTCCAGGCGCCGCAGTCCGGGCACTTTCCCAGCCATTTGCGGGACTGATGGCCGCAGCTCTGACACGCATAGACCGTTCGATCTCCCTTCCCCGCCATCTTCCTTCCTCCCTCCATCCGCAGGCCATCAGATGCGGAGCCAGTGCTCCCGCAGCAGGCGGGCCTGGGTACGACTGACCTGCAGCTCCTGCCGATTGTGAAGCGTAGCCAGATAGGTGCCCCCGGGAAGCGGGCTCAACCGATCGATCTGATCGATCCGCACCAGCGCCCCGCGATTGAGTCGTAAAAATTGGGCTGGATCGAGTCGCCCCTCCAACTCCTTCAGCCGGTGGGAGAGGTAGTAGCGCTGATTGTCGATGGTCGTAATGATGAGCAACTCGGCCTCGGCGACGATCGAGGCGATCCGCTCGACGGGTAGAAGCAGAATCTCCTCCCGCTGCCGAATCGGGATACGCTCGAGATAGAAGGAGGGGGACGAGGCGCGCACCTGACTGACAACCCGCTCCCATCGCTCCGTCTCGCTCTCTCGCGTCCTGACCTGACCCATCCGCTCCAGGGTCCGATCGAGGGTGCGCCCCAGTCTGGACCGCTCGACCGGCTTGAGCAGATAGTCGATGGCGTTGAGTTCAAAGGCGCGGACAGCGTACTCGTCGTAGGCCGTGACGAAGGCAATCTCCGGCCGAATCTCCTCGCGAAGAAGCCCCACCACCTGGAGGCCATCCACTTCCGGCATCTGCAGATCGAGGAGCGCCAGGTCGGGACGAACCTCCTCGATCAAGGCGATGACCTCGGTCCCGGACGCGGCCTCTCCCACCAGGTCGACCTCGGGAAAGGTCTCGAGAAGGCCGGCAAGAAACGATCGAGCGGGTCGCTCATCGTCCGCGATCACCACACGGACTTGGCTCTTTCCCGTTGGGCTCATCCTGACTCCCTCCCGGGCTCCCTCGCCACAAGAGGGCTCGGGGGATCTGGAGTCACCGCCGTCGAGACGGGAACACACATCTCGACTGTCGTCCCCACTCCGGGTTGGCTCATAAACCGCCACGTCGCCGCCCCGCCATAGAGACCTCGCAGCCGCTGCTGGACGTTGGCCAATCCTACCCCCCTGACTTGTCCTGAATCGACTTGCCCCGACTCGACTCCCCCTCCATTGAGACGCGCCGGGTCGGCGCCCACTCCGGAATCGCGCACCTGCAGGCGCAGTCGTCTGGGCGGTCCCTCCTCGATCCCCGCCTCGATCGAGATCTCTCCTCCGCGCTTGCTTGGGGTAATGCCATGCTTGATCGCATTCTCGACCAACGGCTGCAGAAGAAGGGGGGGAATCCGCAGCGAGAGGAGTTCTGGCCGGACGTCCATCCGCACCTGGAGCCGCTCCTCAAAACGCGCCCGCTCGATCACCAGATACGACTCAAGCAAGGCCAGCTCTTCTCCGAGGGTCACCATCTCTCCGGTCGGGGCACGCAGAACCGAGCGCAAGACGCCGGTCAACCGCAACAGTGTCTCAACCGCCCGTTCCGGCTCCGTCTGGATCAGGTACCCAATGGTCGTCAGCGCGTTGAAGAGAAAATGGGGATTGAGCTGCGCCCGTAATGCCCGCAGTTCCGCCTCTGCCGCCAGTTTGCGAATCTCCTGTTCGCGCAGACTTCCGGCGTATCGCTCCTGCATGACCCGAATGGCGTCCAGTCGACGAGCCAGGCTGACCGCCACGGACTCGAGCAACGCCACATCGTCGGAAAGAAATTGTCGCCCTCCCGAGAGCTCACCAATGCGAAGCTGGTAGCGTGGCCGCTCGTTGGTCGGCAGCAACAGGAGGGTCTCCCGGCCCGATTCGCGAACCAGCGGGTACGCCCCCTCCTCCCGGAGTTGCCCCTCCTCGGGGGGTGTCTCCACCTCCCACGACACTCCGTGGGCGGTGAAGGCTCGCTCCAACCGCCGCGAGACGGCCTCCAGAATCGCCTCGATCTCTTCACTCGCCGCGGCGATCTGCCTGAGATCCTCCGTCAATTGGCGGTAGTCTTCCCGTCGCAAAATGACGACGTCGACCACCCAGTCAACCGCTTTTCGCATTCGCGGGTAGACCAGCGCCAACCCGAACCAGATCGTGAGAAGACCCACCACGACTGGCCAGGGCACCCCTTGCCAGATCTCCCGCCAAAGCCCGTGGGGTGTCACCAGCAGAAATGTCAACCCCAGCATCGACGAGAGAAGCAGCGCCAGGGCGAGGGCACGTTTGAGAAAGAGGTCGGCCAGCGCGAACCGGTAGTCGCGGTAGAGCATCGCCAGCACTAGCGGCAGTGAGGCGTGGTGGCCAATCAACTCGATGAACCAGGGCTCTTCCCCGGCAATGTGCCGGCTCAGGTGGAGGGCGGAAACGGCGAAGACCGAGAGGGCGACGACCCAGATCATCCGCTTCCAGACGGAAGAGCGACGCGCATAGATCGCCAGGATGATCGTCAGCGTCGCAAATCCGATCGTCAGCAATCGCAGGGCCGCCGCCGAGGGGGTCTCCCCCATCACCAACCCCTGCCGGACGTGGAGAACCATCGCCAGGGTGCTTCCACCATAGGCAAGCCACGTCATCCAGGTCGCACCACGCCCCCAGGTGGGGGGCGCCGCTCCCTCCCCAATCCCAGCCTCCGATGAAAGAACCCAGTGCACGACAACGGCCGGCAGATACCCCAGCGCACTGAAGACCGCCGCATCGAAGAGAACCGGTGGCGTTCCCCATCCCCAATCGCGCGCACCATAAACGAGCAGGGCCCCCACATTCCAGAAGACGCCAATCACCGCCGCGACGAGCAGCAGCCGCTCCGGCGTCTGGGACCGGTACTGGCGCGTCACCAGACCAAGGAGAATGCTGAAGAGCATCGTCCCGGTCAGAAAGCCGAGGAAATGCACCAACGCGGCCAGGTCTTGCGATCCCACGTCTTCCCTCCACCGGCCCCCCACCGCCAGAGATGGTCGGGGCTACCTCGGACTGTGGACACGAACTTGCACAACAAAGGACCCTGAATTGTCCCGGGGGGTCCCCTCGTTGACACTCAAAAAGAGGATGCCATTGTGCTCTGCCACGAACTCGTACGATCGCCCGATAAAGTGGAACTGATCGTTGTCGTCCCCCACTACCGCGACCAGCCCCCCCGTCGCCTGGCTAGCCAGATACTTTCCATTGTCCGGGAGGTTGTCGAGCCCCATCGGTCCGGCTCTTCGCCCGTTTCCGAGATCCACCTCCCCACTCGCGTTGAGCACGATCCACTGCCCTTTCTGAACCCGGATCTCTGTGCTCGTCCAATCCGCGGCGGCCGGAACCGTGACCGTCTTCTCGGCCAACACCCGACTCGTCGGTCCAGCCGCCCCGCCCGGCGTCGTGCGCCCTGTCTCCGGTGGGCTCTCCACCCCGCTCTTGCCGACCCGTGGGGGAGCCGTCGCCCCCCCACTCGGAGAACGGGCCCCTCCCGCCGGCCTGGCTGTCGATGATGATGGCGAACCGGCTCCCGCCACCGGCCCCGGCGTACGACCGGCCTGTGTCCCACCGTCCGTCCCATCAAAGTCGATGCTCTCGATCTCTTCAACCGGGATCACGAACTGCGACGTCGACCCGCCAAATGTCACCATAATCGTAAAGCGTCGCTGATTGAAGGAGAGAACTTTCCCCCGTAACACCGTCCCATCCTTGAGACGGACCACGTCCGCTTTCCCCGTGGCCGTAATTCCTGCCCAGAACAGGACCATCCATACCAGCGGAAGCCCTATTCTCTTCCCCCAACACTTCTGTCTCTTCACTTGCGCGTCCTCCTCTCGCTTTCCAGCTCTCGCCCGGCCAATCGATCCCAGCCCCCACCTCCCCACTCCACCAAAAGAAGGTCGAGAGTACCACAGATCGACCTCCCTCCCTACCCTCGATCCCGGTGAGCCACGCCGTGAGATTTTTGTAAAAAATTGGAAAAGAAAGAAGAATGAATTCTTGACGAACGGAATGGCGCCCCCTATAATCCAGCTCGTTGTTCCCTTCGTGCCTCGCACGCTGTTCACCGGCACTTCCTCGAAAAAGGATGGCGGGTTGAGTGGTCAGAACAACGATCCGCCAACAGACATCTCCCATTGACTCTCTCTGAGAATGTCCTTGAGGAATGTCCTTGAATGGGGTTCCAGGCCAGCAGGTTTGGCCAGCAGGTTTGGCCAGCAGGCTTGGCCAGCAGGCTTGGCCAGCAGGCTTGGCCAGATAAGCCACTGTTGATTCCGAGCGAAAGGCTCGACGCTTGGCTCCGGCAGCTAAGTGTACGTGAAGGAAGGGCGATCCTCTTCCTCACATCCACCCCGGGTTCCTCGTTGGCGCGACCTTCTTGCATGGCAGACTCGATGGTACGCGTTCTGTGCTCCATCTTTTTATATCTGATTCGAGACTTCTCTGTCCCAGTTGATGGTCCCGCTTGCGTAGACTGCGTTTCTCCTTCGAGAGAGCGCCATTTGGTCGGACCATAGAGCCAGAAATCTTCCATCGGCAGGATTCTGGCAGCGCAACGGGTGACAGATTCGCTGGAGAATGGCCCGGCAGGAATCGCCCAGCGTCGTATGACGCCGCAATCATCTCGATACAAGTTACCTCCCTCCTTCTCCTGCTTGAATCCCACGATACGGTCACCGTCTCGTGGGATTTTTTTATTGGCTTGGAGAAGCGGGGGGGAGACCACCCAGACGTTGACGCCAGGTGGCAAAGGGGAGTCTCGGCCGTTGACACGGAGGGGTCAGGGAGCAATGGGCGCGCGGTAGCCCAGTCGCGCTCGAACGAGGAGTCCGTCACGGCCCACCTGAACAGCGATGGAGCGGTAGCCGCCATCGCGTTTTTCATTACTGGAAATATAGCTGAGCGTGTACTGATACCGGAGCTCCTCCGCGATGAGGCGGAAGGCAAAGGAGGTATTTTCGACGTTCTCCGCACGAATGAAGCGAGCCCCGGATTGAACCGCGAGCGAGCGAAGATAGTCGATGGCGACCAGTTCCCGATCCCGCATGGCCTGGCGAGGTTGGGAGTTGACCCGGGAAGAGGGTCGATTGCCTGGATCCGAGCGCGACGGCACAGTCGAGGGAGCCGGTTCCCGGGCAGGGGGGATCCGGACCGGCGGGGGGAGGTTGATGATGGGGCGCGGGGAAGGCGGCGGATCCTGGGATCCCTCCTCAGATTGATGCTCGACCTCTGCGCGCGCCTCTACAGCGGTGCGCGCTGTCCGTCGCGGAGCGGCGAAGGAGGAAGAGAAACCTGCTCCCGCACTGGGGGGCGGCAGAGAGAGCGGCCTCATGAGCGGGCTGCCATCGTTCCGGGTCTCGTAATGGATGGTGTAGGCGATGATCCCGGTACGGGCAATCATCTCGAGGGTACTTTCGAAGGAGGCCTGTTTGCTGGCGGTGTCGACTCCATCGGTGAGAATGACGAGCGCCTTTCGTCCGCGAGCCTGGCTAAGCTTCTCGTTGATGGTCCGCTCGATCGCGTCATACAGACTTGTCAGATAGCCACTGCGAATGTTCTTGACCGCCCGCTCCAGTTCAGCTGGATTGTTGGTGAAGTCATTGATGAAGCGAACCTTCTCATCGAAGGTGACGATCATCACCCGATCCCGGGGTTGCAGCTGACGAAAGAAAGAGATCGCGGCTTTGCGGATCGTGTCGAGTTTGTTCTGGGTGCTCCGACTGGAGTCGATGAGCAAGGCGACATCGAAGGCCGATTCTTCGGCGGAGAAGCTCTCGATCTTTTGTGGAACCCCGTCTTCGCGAACCGTAAAATCGACCCGCTCCAACCCCCTCGCGAAGCGACCGTAAGGATCGGTGACGATCACCGGGACGGTCACCAGGTTGGTTCCAATCTTGATGGCGTCCTGGTCTGGATCCTGGTTGGCGCTGGGGACAGCACGCGGTTCCTGGCGATTTGACGCCGGGCGCTCCTGAGCCAACCCAACCAGTCCACCGAGAAGCAGACTCAACAGACCTACCCCAAGGCTTCTCCCCATTCGTACAGCCCTCTTCTCAGGTCGACAAACCCACATCTTCTCTCCTGACGATCTCCCAATGATAGAGATTATGCCGTTGAGGCAGCTCTCTGCTTGACCTGAACCAGTTGTCGTCTTGATCGCGCCAGGCTCTCTTTGTCTTCGTCGTCAAAGAAGGCAACTACAGAGATCAGCCAGAGAGGCCCGACAAACCCCGACTTTACTAAAATTGACGTCTTCTGGAAAGGGCTCAGGATGTCCCTTGGGCCGTTGTGACCACTGGAGAGGAGGAATCGACGGTTCCGGCCGCCTCGGCGTCGAGATCGCGTTTAATTGCGTCCAGAATTCCGTTGACAAACTGAGTCGCTTCCGAAGTCGAAAAGCGGCGGGCAATTTCCAGGGCTTCATTGATGGCGACGGTCCGGGGGGTGGAGGGCTGGTAGAGGAACTCGAAGACGGCCATCCGGAGCAGGTTCCGATCGACGACGGCCATTCGTGGAATGCGCCAGTGCTCGGTTCGGACCCGGATTCGATCGTCAATCTGGGTGAGGTGCTCGATGGTTCCCTCGACCAGCTCATTGGCAAAGGCTCGGACCTCCTCGGCCGCCTCGGCGAGCTCCCCCCAGTAGGTGGCGATCAGGTCTTCGACCGGGGATCGGGCCAGATCATAGGAGAAGAGCATCTGTAATGCGCATTCACGCGCCCTGCGCCGTGCACCCATAATGATCCTTGGTTGTCGATTGGTAGCGTTTGCGATGAGATGTAGCTCCAGGAGTCAGTGATTGAGCCTGAACTGCAGGCGAGTCAGGGTCAGGCGGGGGAGTTGATCTCGGATAGGTTCTTGAGAAGATTGACCATTTCGATTGCCGCCATAGCGGCTTCGAAGCCTTTGTTGCCAGCCTTGACGCCGGCTCGATTGATCGCCTGCTCGACCGTGTCCGCAGTGATGATGCCATAAGTGATCGGGAGATTGAACTCCAGGGAGACAGCGGCCATACCTTTGGTCACTTCAGCGGCGATGTAGTCGAAATGAGGCGTCTCCCCACGAATCACTGCACCGAGGCAGATAATAGCATCGAAGCGTCGCGATTCTGCCAACTTTTTTGCCGCCAGGGGAATTTCGAAGGAGCCGGGGACCCGGACAAGCGTGACATCTTCGGGGCGGGCGCCAAGGCGGGAGAGGGCGTCCTGGGCGCCACCGACCAGGCGACTGACGATGAGGTCGTTCCATCGGCTGGCCACAAGGGCATACCGGTGACCGACCGCTGTCAGCGCACCTTCCAGGATTTGTCCAGTATTTTGATCACTCATAAAATCACGGTTGCAGGCAATAATCGCAAGTAATCAGCGCAGGCGTAGACAACCATCGTGAGTATATGGACGGAGTCGACCCGGGTCAAGACGATCGGGGAAGGAACGGCTTCGGTGGAGGCAGTCGGATCTGGTTGGCGTTGCAGCGGGTAGGATTCCCCGCTGATCACCCTCGAAATTTCTCGTACGGAGCTCGAATCCGCGACGATGACCCAGGCCTCGACTGCCTTTGGAGGTGATCGGTGGGGGGGGACCAGAGCCGATCCGCCATCAGGAACCAGGTGGAGTCGCGGGCGCAAGAGGGGAAGGTTGCCCCTTTGGATTCTCCCCGGACCGACCGGGGGTGGGCCCATTGGGGTTGGCGTCCCGCAGCCGCCAGCCATAGCGCTCTCCGTCTTGCCGGATCCAGTCCCGGACGGCGAGCCGACTGCGCAGAAGATCCTCCCCGAGCGGCTCCCAGCCCTCGACCGGTTGGCCGGCTGAGGCCTGCTGGACCATCGCTCGCTGGCGACGGACCAGCGACTGCATCTCGCGGCGCAACTGGCCAGCCACGGGATCGGGCTCCCCGAGTTGGCCGAGGGCAGTGTCTGCCTGCCGCAAGGTCTCGAGCAGCTGATCCGGACGCCGATCCGTCTCCGGCCCGGCGATCCAGCGAAATCCACTGGTGATCGCCGCGTCCGCCTGTTCGATCGTTCGCAGAAAGCGTTCCAACTCGACCGAACGACTGGCCAGATGCGGCTGTCGATGCTGGTAGGCGGCGACGAAGGCGACCAATACCAGCAGAAGCGCCAGCGCCATCCAGGCTCTCTCGAACATCCGGGCGAGGCTGGCCCGCGCTTCGCCCCCCTGAGGGGCCAGGTAGGGGATGATGGCGGCAAGAAGCGCTCCGGTGACGAGCCCCCCGATATGGGCGGCGTTGTCGATGAAGGGAATCGAGAATCCCAGAAAGAGATTGAGGACGATTACCGGGAGGATGCCGGATCGAATCGAACGCTGGAAGTGGCTTGGAAGCTCCCGTCGGTACTTGAACCCAAAAACGAGGAGCGCGCCGAAGAGACCAAAGATGGCCCCAGAAGCGCCAACGCTCGGAATGAAGGGGGGGCGACTGCCGCTTCCTGCGAAGCTACCGAGAACACCCCCGACGCCGGCACAGAGGTAGAGCAGCGAGAACCGCGCTGGACCATAGAGCTTCTCCACCAACGGCCCGACTGTCCAGAGGGCCCAGGAGTTGGAGGCGAGGTGGAGCAGCCCCCCGTGGAGAAAGATCGGGGTGATCAGCCGAAACCAATCCCCTTGACGCAACAGCTCATTGGTCTTGGCGCCAAATGCCACGAGGGTCCCAAAGTCTTTGAGGGAGAGAAACTGCGCCACCAAACTGCCTCCCGCGACCAGGACCATCAGCAGATAGAGCGCGATGTTGACCACCAGGATCGATTGGACCAGGCGTACCGGGCGCTCATGGAGCGTCATGAGGAAGCGCTCCTCCCACCACCCATCGGGTGATTTGGGGGGGGCGCCGCTCACCTCTGACAACTGTCCGGCCTCCCCCGTGGGGAGATCCCCACACTGAACGCAGACGGGATCGCGCGCCGGCGTCAGGGCGCGACATTGTGGGCAGACCCGAAAAGGTCTCTCCGTCATCAATCGGTCAGTCTCGTTCTCCACGTCTCAGCCCTGCCTGTCACCTTGTGTCGAGGAAGATTTACAGCCCTTCCCGAGCATCCCAGAATCCTAATCATTCTACCCGGCCCCTGTCAGCCTGTCACGTCAACCCAGCCCCCGCACCGCCCTTCGCCCTCGCCCGCCTGGCAGGCCCTCCTTCCGCGCGGATCGCACTGATCAGAGGTCATTGCAGGGAGGGCCGACAGCTGCTAGACTGCGTCTTCTGTGTTGTCCGCCTTTCCCGAACCCGGCGGAGGTGACATAGGAGGGGTAGGATCAATAGGAAGAATAGGAAGAATAAGAAGAATAGGACGAATAGGACCTATAGGACCTATAGGTCCTATAGGTCCTATAGGTCCTATAGGTCCTATTCGTCCTATCCTCTTATCCTCCTATTCTCCTATTTTCCTATCGGAGGCAGAAAAAGCTATGACAACCACCGGTCTCTCGTCAGCGCCATCAGATCCAGTCGATCCAGTGGGGAGCGATCCGCGAATGGTGGCGGACATGCCTTCCTCTCCTGGGTCGACCACCCCGCCTAAGACAGCAGTGGACGCTCCACCCGAATCAGCAGTTCGGACAACTGGCGCGGCAAAAAGAGAGGCAGGCCTCGGGGGACTCATCGATCGGCTCCTCGGCGCGATCAGCGCCGTCCCGTTCGGGATCACCCTGCTGGTCCTGCTGATCATCGCCTGCATGATCGGTATGCTGATTCAGCAGCAGGAGCTGGATACCTTTGGCGCCTACTACGCGGAACTGACGCCGGCGGAAAAGATTGTCTATGGACGCCTGGGTTTCTTCGACATCTACCACGCCTGGTACTTCAATGCCCTGCTGCTCCTGCTCAGCCTGAACATCATTCTCGCCTCGATCGATCACTTCCCTGCGGCGTGGAGCTATGTACGTCGCAAGAAGCTGACGGCCTCTCCGACCTTCGCCATGACGCAGAAGTTCCGGGAGGAGGTCGATCTCCCGGGAGCCAGTCGTCAGGAGCTGACGGCGCGGGCGACGCGGGCGGCCCGTGCGACCCGTTTCCGCGTGCGCGTCACCGAGACGGATGACCGGACGACGATCTTTGCCGAGCGGGGAGTCTGGAACCGGCTGGGGGCCTATGCGGTCCACGTCGGGCTGCTGACGATCTTCTTCGGGGGCTACCTGACCAGCCGTGGCTATATCGGATCCCTTCCGGTAACGCCCGACCGGGCTGCTGACCGGATGCTCCAGAACGTTTTCAACGTCGAGCAGGCCACCTCCGAGTTCGCCGTTGGTCAACGCCAGCTCCAGCTCCCATTTACTGTTCGCGGGGTCGACATCCAGCAGAAACTGATCGATCCGGCGGGGAGCCTCGACGCCGGGAATACGCTCGACTGGCTGACCCGAGTGGAGATTCTGGACCGTGAATCAGGGCAGAAGACGAATGCCTTGATCCATATGAACAATCCCTACGACTACCGGGGATACAGGCTGTTTCAAGCTTCCTATAACCCTCTCGGCAACGCCCGCACCATTCGACTCCGGGCCACGCTTCCCAACGGAACCAGTGAAGAGGTCACGCTGACACGAAACGGAGAGGCAACGCTCTCGAACGGAGCGCGACTCAAGTACACCGATTTCAATCCACACCTCGTCTTCTCGCGAGAGGGTCGACCAGATTTTGGATCGACCGAATACGAAAACCCGGCCGCCAAACTCCTGCTCCTCGATCCAACCAAGGGCGAACAGGACTCCTGGGCGGTCACAGCCTCTTTCCGGTCAGAGATCGCTGCCGCCCCATTCCTGCAGTCTCGGCTGAGCGACCCGGCCGGCTATCAGTTTACCCTGCTCGAGTTCGAGAAAGTGCCCCTCGCCCATATTCTCTCCGTGCAGTATGATCCAGGCGCACGGGTCGTCTATGTTGGATTTACGATCCTCTGCCTGACACTGATCGGAGTCTTCTTCTTCTCCCACCAGCGTCTTTGGATCGTTGTAGAGGACGGCAAGGTCTACGTCGGGGGCAACGCGAACCGCAATCGCCTTGGGTTTGAGGACCGGGCGCGCCAACTGATTGCGCACTTGCGGCCCTGAGCGGACAGGGGCAGGATCGACCTTCCCCTCTGAATGCTCTACAGGCGGGGCCTGACCGGAGACTGAA
>JBEIJP010000004.1:0-29240 GCA_040380245.1 Acidobacteriota bacterium
CGGCCAACTCCATTTTGTCTCCGATCGGACTGGCTGGTGGAACCATTACCGCGTTGGGGCCGATGGGAACGTCGACTGGCAATGGCGCCAGGACGCCGATTTCGGGCTGCCGCAATGGGTCTTCGGAATGTCCGCCTACGGTATCCTCTCCGATGGACGATTGCTCTGCACCTGGCTCGAAGAGGGAGTCTCCCGACTTGGGCTCCTCGACCCAGAGCGCCAGCAGCTCCAACCGATCGCTACTCCACTGACGGAGATCGAGGATCTGCAGGTCAGAGGAGATCAGGCCCTTCTGATTGGCGCCTCGCCGACAGATCTGCCTGCCGTTCTCCAACTCGATCTGACCACTCATTCCTGGAGCGTGCTTCGCAGGTCCGGAGAGTGGGCGCTCGACCCAGCCGACGTGTCGATTCCAGAGGCGATCGAGTTTCCGACCGATGGCGGGCTGACGGCGCACGGCTTCTTCTATCGCCCCGCGCATCGATCGGTCGAAGGGCCTCCGGGCGAGCGACCTCCCCTCCTCGTCATGAGCCACGGCGGCCCGACTTCGGCGACCTCCACCGGGCTCCGACCGACGATCCAGTACTGGACGACGCGAGGCATCGCCGTGCTCGATGTTAACTACGGGGGCAGCACGGGCTACGGTCGCGCCTACCGCGACCGGCTCAAGGGACGCTGGGGGATCGTCGACGTCGCCGATTGTGTCAACGGCGCCCGCTACCTCGTCGAGCGTGGCTGGGTCGATGGCGAGCGGATGGCGATTCGTGGCGGGAGCGCCGGCGGCTACACAACTCTCTGCGCACTGACCTTTACGGACCATTTTCGCGCCGGAGCGAGTTATTACGGGGTCAGCGACCTGGCCATCCTCGAGGTCGATACCCACAAGTTCGAATCGCGCTACACCCACTCCCTGGTCGCGCCCTATCCGGAGCGGGCCGATCTCTACGCGGAGCGTTCGCCCTTACAGCACGTCGATCGCCTGCGGACCCCGGTGATCTTCTTTCAGGGCCTGGACGACAAGGTCGTCCCGCCCAATCAGGCGACCCTGATGGTCGAGGCGCTGCAGAGCAAAGGCATCCCCGTCGAGTACGTCGCCTATCCGGGAGAGGGGCACGGCTTTCGACAGGCAATGACGATCCGTGACGCGCTTGAGCGGGAACTCGCCTTCTACGGACGCGTGCTCGGCTTTGACCCCGTTCCGTGAGGGTGGGCTCACCGCGGCATGGCCAGCAGGACCTCGGAGCCGGTGCTGAAGATGCCGGCGACACATCCCGTCATGAGGGTGGTGAGCGTCGCCGCGAAGAGGGCCCGCAGCCCAATCGTCGCCAGTTCATCCCGCCGTGTCGGGGCGAGCGCCGCGGCTCCCCCAACGAAGATCGCCGCCGATGCAAAATGGGCGAAGCCGCAGAGGGCATAGCTCAGAATGACGACCGTTCGCGGGTCTTTCCACTGACCCGCCGCCGCCAGCGCCGCCAGCTCCTGGTAGGGAATGACCTCGGTCAGGACGACGCGCTCCCCCAGCAGCCGGCTCGCCTGCCCGAGGTCGTCGCGGGCGATCCCCAGCAGCGCGGTGAACGGGTAGAAGATCCACCCCAGGACGCGCGTGATCGAGATGGGCTGGGAGAGCGCCGCCCAGCGACTGAGCGCCAGCAGGATCTTGTCCAGCAGGGAGACCAGCCCGAGGCCGGCGATGAGCAGCGCGGAGATGCCCGCGATCAACTTCAGTCCGTCCATGGCCCCGACAATCAGGGCGCTCATCAGGTTGCCGGATCGAGTCGAT
Source organism: Acidobacteriota bacterium (assembly GCA_040380245.1). GTDB lineage: Bacteria > Acidobacteriota > Blastocatellia > RBC074 > RBC074 > CAIOZW01. The sequence continues at coordinate 1,781 of JBEIJP010000004.1, forward strand.
TCATCCTCGCGCGGGACTGCCTTGATCGTCTCCGGCGTCTCCGTCTCTGGCATGAGGAGTTTGGCGATGACTGCCGCCGCCGGGATCGAGATGACCGAGGCGGAGATGAGGTGGCCGGCAATCTGTGGAAAGATCCCGCCGAGAAAGCTGACGTAGATTCCCAGGGTCGTCGAGGCGACGGTGGCCATCCCGCACGTCAGCATCATCATCAACTCCGAACGCGTCATACTGGCCAGGTAGGGACGGACCACCAGCGCCGATTCCACGCCGACAAAGATATTCGAGGCTCCACAGAGGGACTCGGCTCCGCTGATCCCGAGTGTCCGGTGAAAGAGGCGCGCAAAGAGGCGCACGATCGGCTGGAGGATTCGCAGGTGGTAGAGCGCCGCCACCAGAGCGGAGAAGAAGATCGCGATCGGCAGTGCCTGAAACGCCAGGATGAAGCCCATCGATCCCTTCTCTCCCGGGCCCGCCGCCAGCGGACCCAGCAGAAAGCTGGTTCCCGCCTTCGAGGCGTCCAGCACCCCCATCACCAGATCGTTGAGCTGAATGAAGACCTGCCGCGACACAGGCAGCCGGAACACCAGAAATCCCAGCAGTAGTTGCAGCAGCAGGCCGCCAGCGATCGTTCGCCAGTTGATCTTCCGACGACTTGTCGAGAAGACCCAGGCAAACGCGGCAAACAGGAAAAATCCAGACAGCGAAATCAGTTGTAGCTTCATCGGTCGCTTTCTCTTCTCAGGTCTGCTCCCGGCTGGAAGAGGCCGGAAGAGGGGATGGAGCGGGGTCGTTCGCTCGTGTCGATCTCTCTATAACTTCGATTGCGGGGCTTGGCAAGACGGCTGAGTTCTCAGCCGGACAAAATTTGACGCGCGAAGCCGTGCAGCAGCCGTTCCACTTCGGGCCAGACCGTCGATTCGGGGTCGAGCAGTTGGTGATCGCCAGGAATTTCGTGATAGACCGCCGGGGAGGCGAAACGGCCAATCAGGCGGCGCGTGCCGGCCGGGGCCACGATGGTGTCGGCGTCTCCCTGCACCACCAGAGTCGGTAGCCGGAGGGCGGGGGCCTGGCGGTAGGTGGATAACCCCAGCTCGCGAAGCTGGTCGAGGGTGCGGAAGGGGAGACGGATGGCGCGGATCGTCGCGATCGTCGCCGGATCCTCGAAGTCGGCGTCGGGCATGAATTTGGTCAGCTGTCGTTGGAGCTTGGGATCGCGCAGGTCCGCCTTGGCGAAGGGGCTGACGTGCCGGACGACCCGCCGCAGCACGGGCCAGGCGATCCCCTGCCACCCAGTGCCGAGCTGCCAAAACGGCGCGAGGAGGACCAGTCCATCCGGCCGGCACTCCGTCAGCCGCTCCGAGGTCGCCACGGTCAGAGAGAGGGCCGCTCCCATCGAAAAGCCGATGAGGAGCACGCGCTCGTGTCCGCGGCGGAGGGCAAGAAGGGACTGCTCGATCGCCGCGATCCAGTCCTGATACGTTCGTTCCCCGAGCGATTCGATCTGCGCCCCAAACCCGGGCAGCAGCAGCCCCTCGACGGTCATCCCCTGTTGCTGGAGGGACTTTCCGAGAGGCCGCATCTCGGCTGGTGTCCCGGGAAAGCCGTGCACGAGCAGCGCCGCTGCCCGCTCCCCTGCCCAGGTAAAGGGAAGGTGCTCCTCGCCGTGAAATGGTGCTGTTGGCATATCCGCTCTTCTCAAGTTTCCTGTCTCAACGCTACAATACGCCTGCTTTTGATCCAGTAGTCGGGCAATCGGTCTCCGCGCAGAGGCATAGCCCGTTTCCGGGGCCCCGCTGGGGCCTCCCCCCGTCGCGAGCCTGGTCCTTTGTCTGAGTCAAAACGCGCAGGGACAGGGTAAGGAAAAGATTGTGATTGTCAAAATATTACCGGATAAGATCGAGCTGGGCAGAGCCGCGGCGGAACACGCCGCCGCTGTCATCCGGGCGGCCATTGCCGCTCGCGGCGCGGCGCGCATCATTGCCGCCACCGGCGCCTCGCAATTCGAATTTCTGCAGGCCCTCACTGCGCAGGAGGTCGATTGGTCGAAGGTCGAGATGTTTCACCTCGATGAATACATTGGCCTGCCGATCACCCATCCCGCCAGTTTCCGCAAGTATCTGATCGAGCGATTGATCGAGCCGACCGGGTTGTCAAGTTATCACCTGCTCGATGGCGAGGCCGATCCCACCCGGACGTGCCAGGAGGTTGGCGCGCGGCTGTCGGCGGCGCCGATCGATGTCGCCTTTGTCGGGATTGGGGAGAACGGCCATCTCGCCTTCAATGATCCCCCTGCCGATTTTGAAACCGAAGCCCCCTATCTGATCGTCCAACTCGACGAGGATTGTCGCCGACAGCAGCTGGGGGAGGGATGGTTTCAGACCCTGGCGGATGTGCCGACACAGGCGATCTCGATGTCGGTTCAGCAGATTTTGAAGGCCTGCGAGATTGTTTGTGTCGTGCCGGACGCACGCAAGGCGCGAGCGGTGCGCAACTGTCTCCTCGAAGAGATCTCTCCGCGCTACCCGGCCTCGATTCTGCGCCGTCATGAGAGTGTCTCCCTCTACCTCGATCCCGATTCGAGCGCGGAGTGGAGGGCGGAGACGGGTGGGGAGGCGCCGCGTTGATTGCGCCTTCACCGGCTTCGCAAGGCCTGCGGCTGGCGCCGCGTGATGCGGGTGACGCTCGTCGCGTCTCCTGCGCAACTCAGACGATGATCGGACTCGATCAGAAAGGACAGTGTTCGATGAGGAGATGCTGGCAGATCCTGGCGATCAGCCTGATGGTCTTGATGACGGCAGTCCGGGGGGATGCCCAGGAGGCTCCGATCCGGGTGGGAATCATTGGGCTGGACACCTCGCACGTGACGGCCTTCACCGCGCTGCTCAACGATCCAAGCCATCCCCAGCACGTTCCCGGCGCACGGGTCGTGGCGGCTTACAAGGGCGGGAGCCCGGATATCCAATCGAGCGCCTCTCGCGTCGATCGCTTCACCAGCGAGCTCCAGACCAAGTGGCAGGTCGAGCTGGTCGGGACGATCGAAGAGCTCTGCCAGAAGGTCGACGCCGTGCTCCTCGAGAGCGTCGACGGACGGCCGCATCTGGCGCAGGTGCGCCCGGTTCTGGCGGCGGGCAAGCGGGTCTTCATCGATAAGCCACTGGCCGCGAGCTACCGGGACGCGGCGGAGATCGTCCGCCTCTCGAAAGAGACGGGCACTCCCTTCTTCAGCACCTCCAGTCTGCGCTATGTCCAGGATGTGCAGGATCTGAAACGAACAGATCGGCTCGGCAAGATGCTCGGAGCCGTCACCTTCAGCCCCGCGCCTACCGAATCCCATCACCCGGATCTCTTCTGGTACGGGATTCACGGGGTCGAGATGCTCTTTACCCTGATGGGGGCCGGCTGTGAAACCGTCAGCCGAGTCCACACCGAGGGCAGCGATGTCGTCGTTGGCCGGTGGAAGGATGGTCGTACCGGCACGTTCCGGGGCATTCGCGAGGGCAAGGCCGATTACGGAGCCATCGCGTTCGGTGGTCAGGCGGTGATCGCGTCGCCCATCCCGATGAAGGTCGACTACCGCGCACTGGTCGTCGAGATCGTTCGCTTCTTTCGCAGCGGCGTCTCTCCGATCTCGAGTGAAGAGATGTTGGAAGTGATGGCCTTCATGGAGGCCGCGGATTTGAGCAAGGCGCGAGGTGGTCAACCCGTCGCTTTGACCGAGGTGACAGCCAAATGAGAACCCAACGCCAACGAATGGCCCCCTTCTTTCCGACCCTGTTGACGGGAACGATTCTCCTGGGCCTTGTCCTGGGAGGCTGCTCCACCCCAGACAAAGCGATGCGCCAAGACCCTGCCAAGACTACGGAGACAGCCCCGGTCCGGCTAATGACCCTCGAACCGGGCCATTTCCATGCGGCCCTTGTCCAGAAGGAGATGTACCCGGACGTCTCGCCACGGGTGCACGTCTATGCCCCACTCGGCTTTGACCTGCGCGAGCACCTCAAGCGGATCGAAGGCTTCAACACGCGGAAACAGGATCCGACAGCCTGGGAGCTGGAGATCCACACCGACGCCGACTCCCTGGCGCGAATGCTCAAGGACCGACCGGGCAATGTCGTGATCCTCTCGGGTCGCAATCGCGGCAAGATCGATCGCATCAAGGCCTCGGTCGAAGCGGGTCTCCACGTCCTCGTCGACAAGCCCTGGGTCATCCGCGAAGAGGACTTCCCGAAGCTCGAAGCCACCTTTGCGGCCGCGACCGCCAGGAAGCTGATCGCCTATGACATCATGACCGAGCGGTACGAAGTGACGACGATTCTCCAGAAGGAGCTGCTCCATACTCCGGACGTCTTTGGCGAGATCCTCAAGGGCAGCGAAACGGAACCGGCCGTCTATATCGAAAGCATCCACCACCTGCTCAAACTGGTCGCAGGCAACCCGAATATTCGTCCCGCCTGGTTCTTCGATGTCACTCAGCAGGGGGAGGGAGTCGCCGATGTCGGGACTCACCTCGTCGACCTGGTCCAATGGATGCTCTTTCCGGAGCAGGTGATCGACTACCGGAAGGAGATCGACGTCAAGGCGGGTCGACGCTGGCCAACGATCCTCACGCTCGAGCAGTTCACCCGGGTGACCAACGAACGGCAGTTCCCGGACTCCCTGCAGTCGGCGGTTCGTGACGGGAAGCTCGACTACTTCTGCAATGGTTCGATGACCTATGCCTTGCGCGGCGTTCACGCCAAGCTCGATGTCATCTGGAACTATGAGGCGCCGGCAGGCGGGGGCGATACCCACGTCGCCGTCTTCCGTGGATCGAAGGCCCGGGTCGAAATCCGTCAGGGTGCGCCGGAGAAGTGGAAGCCGGAGATCTATGTGGTCCCGAACCTCCCCGGCGACAAGGCCGCCATCCGGCGCGCCCTCGACGCCAAGGTCGCCGCGCTCCAGTCGGCGTGGCCCGGGGTCGCCGTGGCCGAGAAGGGAGACGCCCTCTGGGTCACCATCCCGGATCGCTATCGCGACGGCCACGAACCCCATTTTGCCCAGGTGGCCCGGCGCTTCCTCGCCTACTTGCGCGACCCCGCCTCCATGCCTGCCTGGGAGGCGCCCAACATGCTCGCCAAATACTATACGACGACCCGCGGGCTCTCCCTCGGGTATCAAAAGTAGGCTGGGCAAAAGTGGCTGGCCAAAGGTGGCTGGCCAAAGGTGGCTGAATGGATGAGATCGGTGGAGCGGTCGCGCGGCGAACTGGGGCCTGGCCGCTCCGCTGTCTCGCACACGAGGGGTTGCCAGGCCCGATCGCGCGAACAACGAATCATGCAGGAAAGGCGCAGCGCGAACCGACGGAGGGGAGGTGACGCACATCGCATCCATCAGTGAAGGGATCAATCGATGCAAAGCCGCCCTGGAACGTCATTATGGCGCACCCTTCCAGGGCCTGATCCTCTATGGATCTGTCGCACGCCACCAGGCAGACTCGTTGAGCGACATCGATCTGCTCGTCTTACTGGCCAAACCTTTCGACTATTTTGCGGAGATGCGTCAAGTCATCGAAGTCCTCTATCCCATTCAATTGGAGTCTGAGCAACTGATCTCCGCCAGACCCGTTCAGGCCGACGAGTTTGAGCAAGGTGGAATTCAGCTCTATCGGAACGCCAGGCGGGAAGGGCTCCTCGTATGACTCCGGAGCGCGAGCAAGAGATCTCCGCCCATCTTGAACGCGCGGAGCAGTCAATCCAAGCGGCGAGAGACCTCGTGGTCAGTGGCGACCATGATTTTGCCGCTTCACGTGCACACTATGCGGCATTCTATGGGGCCACAGCGATTTTACTAAATGAGGGTTTGGACTTTAATAAACACAGTGGGGGTATTGCCTCAATCCATCAGCGTTTCGTCAAAACAGGGAAATTGAGCAAGATCTCAACTGGCTGTTTGAAATCCGTAATGTCGGAGATTACGGCGGTACCGTTCACGTCTCTCAGCCCCTGGCCGACAAGCTATTGAGGCTGCCGAAAGTTTTTTGAGCGCGATCAAGTCGTTACTTGAAGGGTGAAATGAAATACAGCAGAAGTGTACTCGAGCTGATTGGGGAGACGCCTCTCGTTCGGATCAACCGGTTGACGCTGGGGATGAAGCCCCTCGTCCTGGCCAAGATGGAGTCTTACAATCCCGGGGGGAGCGTCAAGGATCGCATCGGGGTCGCCATGATCGACCGGGCGGAGCAGGAGGGACGGTTGCGACCCGGCGGGACGGTCGTCGAGGCGACCAGCGGCAACACCGGAATCGGGCTGGCATTGACCTGCGCGATCCGCGGCTATCGCTCTGTCTTCGTCATGACAGACAAGTGCAGCCAGGAGAAGGTTCGCTACCTCAAGTCCCTTGGGTCCGATGTCATTGTTGTTCCAGCGGCGACGAAGAGCGACTCACCGGATCACTACCTCGCCCTGGCGCGCCGCATCGCGGCGGAGACTCCCAACTCCATTCTGACCAATCAGTACGGAAACCCCGCCAATCCCGAAGCCCATTACCGAACGACCGGCCCGGAGATCTGGGAGGCGACCGAGGGGCGTGTCACCCACTTCATCGCGGGAATTGGAACAGGGGGCACGATCAGCGGGGTTGGACGCTACCTCAAGGAGCGAAATCCGGCGATCCGCATCATCGGAGCCGACCCCTACGGATCTGTCTTCAAGACGTTCAAGGAGACGGGCCAGCTGATTGGCGCCTCTCCCTACCTCGTCGAGGGAGTCGGACAGGAGATGATCCCGGAGAATGCCCAGCTCAAGTACGTTGACGAGATCATCAATGTGACGGATCGGGACTCCTTCCAGACGGCTCGCCGCCTGGGCAGGGAAGAGGGGATCTTTTGCGGGGGGAGCACCGGAACCAATGCCTGGGCGGCTCTCAAGACGGCTGAACAGCTCACCGAGAACGACGTCGTCGTCTTCATCGTCTGCGATACGGGAGAGCGTTACCTGACCAAGTTTCTGTCCGATGAGTGGATGAAGGAGAAGCGGCTGCTCGGCGCGGAACGGATGACGCTCGGCCTGCTTCACGAACTGAAGGTCCGTTCCGGCAAACCAGCCCTCATCGCGGTCACGCCCGATACCCTCATCAACGAGATGCTCGACCTCATGAGCGAGTACGGGATCACCCAGCTGCCGGTTCTCGAAGGGGGACAGTCGGTGGGCAGCATTCGGGAACACCGCGTCATGGCGCAGGTTCTCGAGGATCGCTCCCTGCTGAACCAGCCGGTCTCCCGGGTGCTCGAGCCCTCTTTCCCCGTCGTCAACGAGGCGGTCGAGGTGGCCCGCGCCAAATCTTATCTCAAAGAGTCACCGGCGATGCTCGTCGAGGAGTATGGCCGGATCATCGGCCTCGTCACCCGCTTCGATGTACTCGATCTGGGGAGCTGAGGCCCCCTGATCGATCACTCCGCGGGAGAATCCCCCGCAGAGGAGTCTGATTCATTGGCCTTCTCCGGCCAGAGCACCGAGGCGAGGATCGAGACCAGCAGCACCAGAACGATGGCGCCCAGCGCGATCGCTACCGGAATCTTGTAGAAATCGGCCAACAGCATCTTCAGCCCAACGAAGACGAGGATCGCGCACAGCCCGTATTTCAAGTAGTGAAAGAGCTGCATCAGCCCGGCGAGGGCGAAGTAGATCGCACGCAGCCCCAGGATCGCGAAGACGTTCGAGGTGTAGACGATGAAGGGATCGGTGGTGATGCCGAGAATGGCCGGGATCGAGTCGACCGCGAAGATGACATCGGTCGTTTCGACCATCAGCAGCACGATGAAGAGCGGCGTGGCGAATTGACGGCCCATCCGGCGCACGAAGAAACGGTCGCCCTCATACTGTTCCGTCACCGGCATCAGCCGCCGGAAGAGGCGCAGGACGGGATTGCGATCTGGGTGGATCTCCTCATCCCCGCTTCGCAGCATCTTGATCCCGGTCACAATCAGGAACGCGCCAAAGATGTAGATCAGCCAATGGAACCGCTCGATCAGGGCGATCCCCGCGATGATGAAGATCGCGCGAATCAGCAGCGCCCCCAGGATCCCCCAGAAGAGAACCTTGTGCTGGTACTCTCCCGGTACGCGAAAGTACGAGAAGATCAGCAGAAAGATGAAGAGATTGTCGACACTGAGCGCCTTCTCGATCAGATAGCCCGTCAGAAATTCCAGTGCCGGCACCGGTCCGTAAAAGAAGTAGACGAAGACGTTGAACGCCAGAGCGAGGACGATCCAGACGCCGCTCCAGATCAGCGCCTCGCGCATCCGGACCACGTGTGAGTTGCGATGGAAGACGCCGAGGTCGAGGGCGAGCAGACCAAATACCACCACACTAAACAGAATCCACATCCACAATTCCATAGCTAATCGACTCTCTTCTTCGATAAAAGTAGGCGGAGTGGTTACCGGATGACCTCGACCGAGCACTCTGCCCGGGCCAGGATGGAGCTCGAGACACTTCCGATCAGAATGCGCTCGATCAGCCGATGGCCCTTGGCCCCGACGAAGACCGTGCTGGCCCCGACACGATGGGCCACATCGAGCAGGACCTGTTTGGGATCTCCATACTCCTGATGGCGCATCACGGCCAGTCCGGAGGCGCGCAGCGCGGCCTCGGAAGTGGTCAGCATCCGCTCGACCCAGTGGAGTGGCTGGTCATCCGTCTCCTCGATCCAGCGCGCGTGGGAGGGATTGGGGTGGAAGACCGCGGTGACCACCTTCTCGTCGATCGCCGTCACCAGATGAACTTCGGTCCCGGCTGGCCACTGGCGCTGCTGGACGGTCTGGAGGGCAAGGTCGGCGTCGCTCGATCCGTCCAGTCCAATGACCAGTCGTGGCGGATGGCCCTGCGCCGCCGTGGGAAGCTGGCGCACGACGCGCACACTGCACGCGGCTTCACTGACCACCTTCCGCGAGACACTCCCCACCGTCAGTCGGCTGAAACCCGTCAGTCCGTGGGCGGCAACAACGATCAGCTCGGCCCCCCATTCGGAAGCTCGCTTGAGAATTCCCCAGCTCGGCGAATCGCCAAGGGCCTCACTGGTCACCTGCCAGGCCGGGAAGGCACTCCGCAGCCGGTCTGCACCCGCCGCGGCGATCGCTTCCATCTCTTGTACTTTGGTCCGTGCGGCCTGTTGCGCCCGCTCAATGGCGAGTGGCGTCACCCGTACCGCCAGGCTTTCCTCGCCAGCCGCTCCATCGACGGGCGGCGGCAACCAGACATCGGCCACCGCCAGCACTCGCGCCTCCACTGCCGCCGGAAGCCCAGCCCTCTCCAGGTCGCCCGGAATCCCGCGCGCCGAATCCGACCCATCATCCCCCACCAATATCTTCATTCGTTCCTTCATGCTGCTCGCCCTCTTCGCTCTTCTCTCCGGGAAGGCGCCGATCCCAAACCGTCGCCCCCTTCTCACGCGCCTGATCGGGTGGCCTGTTCCGCTGTCGACGCAAACTATAGCATCCCGCCCCCCCTTCCAACCGCTCTCTTCCTCACTCCTCGCCACTTTTTCTGTCGGAAATTTATTGTGGAATTGTTGCGATGTGATGGAAATGCCAATTGTTTAACAAGGTCGTACAACAATTGAGGACTAGGGTAAAAAATCTATTTTTGATGGAGGAGTCGATCGACATGCCCAAAATCGCAGATATCGAATACACGCCCAATCCAAACGCGGTCAAGTTCATTCTCAAGGAGCCGGTGACGACCGGGGCCTCCCGTTCCTTTCAGAGCGCCGAGGCGGCGCAGGGGGACGCCCTGGCGCGATCCCTCTTCGAGGTCGGAGACGTGACCTCGGTCTTTTACATGGACCGGTTCATCACGATCAACAAGGACGAGGCGGTGGAGTGGGAGAGTCTGCTGAAGCGGCTGGCCGAACCCATCCGCTCCGCGCCATCGGTCAAGGATGCTCCTCCTCCGTCGTCTGCGGCGCCGGCCTATGTTCCGGGAGCCGATCCGGTCCTCGATCGCATCAACCAGGTCCTTGATGAGCGGGTTCGTCCTGGCCTGGCGGGAGACGGGGGCGGCCTGGAGATCGTCGGGTATCACGATCACCGCCTGATGATCCACTACCAGGGCGCTTGCGGAAGCTGTCCCAGTTCGATTAGTGGGACCCTCTACGCGATCGAGAATATGTTGCGGGAAGAGGTCGATCCAGAGATCGAGGTGGTCTCCGTCTGAACCTCGCCTGCTCTCACGGAAGGCGGTCTTCAGGCGTGACGGGACTTGCGGTTGGCAGGCGGGACGCCTTGCACTCGTAAAGATGTTGATCGGCAAGGCGGATCAACGCCTCGACTTCGCCATCGGCGCCGCTCTGCCAAGGCTGTTGCTCTTCCGGGGGAGGGCTCGATATCCCTCCCAACTGGAGCAGGTCGTCCGGATAGACAGCGATCCCCCAACTGAGGCGACCCGCTTCGACCCAGCCACGCCCCCCTGCCCGGATCTGCAGCTGCCCATCGATCTCCCTGGCCATCCGCTCCCCGATGCTCGGCGTGAGATCCCGGCAGAGCACCGCGAACTCATCTCCCCCGATCCGAAACGCCTCGTCACTCTCCGCCAGGGATGAACGCAGCAGATCCCCCGTCTCGATCAGGAGCTGGTCCCCAGCCGGGTGACCGTATCGGTCATTGACCGACTTGAAACGGTCCAGATCGAAGAGGACAAGCAGGAAGGGACGGGTCGTCTGCCGGGTCGAAGAGATCTCGTTGAGAACCCTCGTCTCGAAGGCGGCACGATGGCGCAGACCCGTCAGGGGGTCACATTCGGCGCGTCTCTTCAGCTCCTCGACCTGTTCTTCGATCCGTCGCTGAAGAAGCTGGTCCAGGTAGAGGTGAAGATCCGTCGCGAGCGGCAAGTGCGAGGAACGCGGTCTTCCATCTGGCGGGCCATTGCCGAGCGCGATCTCGATCGATCGGCGGAGGCTCCTCAAGCGGTCGAAGAGCCGTCCGATCTCGACCATCTCGTCTCCCTCCGGACGCGCCCCCTCGAAGGACTCCTGCAAGGAGCCCATCAGTTGTCGCCGCAGGTCTTCGAGCCGGTCTGCCATGCCACCATCTTACTCGCTTTGCGGCGAATTGGTCCGTCAGGCGCCCCCTTTTATTTCCCGTCCAGGCCGCCGCAGTTCGCCTGGAGGTTTCCACGGGATGACGGCCGTCAGCCATTTGCAATATCCGTTGACTTTGGCCTGATTTCTGACTCGCCTTTCGATTTCGGTTGTGGTACTCTCCAAAATTCGCTCACCTGCATGAATTTACCAGAGATCCTCTGGCAATGGTCGACGAGCCTGACGTGCAGGGCTGGCGAGCAGATTCAAAGGCGTTGCCCTGTTTTCAGTGGACAAGCCTTCAAAGATTCGAAACACCATCCAGGAAGTGGAGAAGAGACGATCATGCCAAGAAAATGTCAAGTGACCGGGAAAAAGGCAATGACCGGCAACAACGTTTCGCACGCGAACAACAAGACCAAGCGGCGCTTCGAGCCCAACCTGCAGTCCCACCGCTTCTTTGTTCCAGGAGAGGGTCGCTGGATCCGTTTGCGGGTCACGCCGCGCGGGATCAAGACAATCGACAAGCTCGGAATCGAGACGGTACTGGCGAAGATGCGAGCCAACGGCGAGAAGGTCTAGCCAGGACCTCCAGGCGCCCCCCCTCTTCCCAGGAATGCGAGGGGGCCCTGCTCCCGGAAAGTCTCAGGACCAAGTCTGGTCCGGGCATCTCCCACAACCTTCCCCCCTCCGCCCGCCTGGTCCTCTAGCTGTTGACTGGAGCACGGGGGGCACCTGTCCAAAAAAACAGGGAATGGGTAACTCTACCCGTTGGCGATTGGTTCGCCTTCCTCCCCCACCTGCCAGGAACAATCTCCAGATCTACCCATCATTCGATCGACTCCCTCTCTTTGAACCAGGGAAGGGGGAGGGCACAGGTGTCTGGCCTCGGCTTGTCCGCGAGGAGGTGAAGGCCTGCCCGGTGATCCGGAGTTGTTGGACAAGGCGCAACAGATGTCGATCATCGATGGGTTGGCCGCCGAGAACGAGCTCCGCTTCGAGAATCAGTTGGTGCAGAATACGCGGAGGGACCGGAAAGGGCTGTCTGTTGAGGCGACTGATCAGCTCCTCATTGGGGGTATGAACCGAGCAACCCAACCGCCGGCAGAGAGATTGACGGAAGCGGGGGTAGATCGATTCGATCGCCAGATCGCGAGCCTGCGCCGCCTGACGAAGACGGGCCATCGAGTCGAGGAACTCGTGCGGCGAGTGTCGATCCGGAGATGGCCGGGTGAGGGGACGGCCAAATCGTCGCCCCGCGACGAAGAGCAGAGCCGTTCCAAGCAGAAGTCCCTGCAGCACAATCCACAGGGCGGGGGTTCCATGGAAGTATGCGACCAGTTCATTCTGCTCGCTGCGGTACCCTTGATGGTACTCGTCAAGGAAGATCGGGAGGGGTCCCCCCGAGGCCAACTCTTCCGGCGCCCGCGTCAGCTCTTCGATCAGACGCCGGGCAAGCCGCAAGTTGTCTCCCCTGGGAAGACCTTGATTCGAGAAGAGACCGGAGTCGGTGACGAGGAGAACCCGTCCCTTTCCCGATCGAAAATCGGCGAGGAGCGCTCCGGTGTCGTCTTCAAAGTGAAGAACGGGCGACTCCAGATAGGGCGCCATCCCCCTCTCACCAGAGAGAGGCTGTTCTGGCTGGAGAGGGGCCGCGAGCCGTGGGCGCGAGAGGAGGATCCGGGTGGCATCGCGCGAGGTGACGAGATGACGGACACCTCGTGTCAGGTGCGTGGGTTGGCCTGGGGCCACCCGGATCCCTTCCAGCCCTGTCTCCGGCGGGTCGCCGACAGCGGGAGAGATGATCTGAATCGTGGCTCCGTTAAAAGGGATCACCGGTTGCTCACCGAGGAGGAGCAGGCGTCCGCCCCGCTGCAGCCAATCGCGCATGGCCCTGGCCTCCTCCCGGCGGGGGGTGAACTCCCCCGAGGGCGGGAGGCCAATGGCGATCATCAACCCGGGGCCCATCTCCTTGTCGAGAGCCGTATAGGGTTTTCGCCAGCGCTCAACGGCGTAGCCGTTGACTCCGAGCCATTGATAAAAGGCTTGCGTTCCCTCCGGTCCAGCGTGGTAGCTCGAGTGGTTCGGGCGATTGGGATCGTGGCCCGGACCTTGCAGCAGAAACCGGGTGGCGCTCAGTCCGGCGAAAGCGGCCAGCAGCAGACTTGCCAGCAGAATGGTGGAGAGTCGTCGGCGGCTCATCGACGTGGCTCCCGTGGACGCAGATCCGCCGCGGCGGCGAGCGCGGTGTAGGTCTGCCGACAGTCGTCGTACTCGTCTTGGCGAGTGGGGAGGTTGCCGTACCAGGCCTCTTCATACCGCGTGGTCAGGTGGGCGAAGTGAGAGACCAGCTCTTCCTCGTCACGCACCGCCTGAACATAATCGCGGTTGGAGATGGCCGGGTGAAGGGGGATGACCCCCAGGTCCGCGAGATGAAGGAGCGTTGCCAGATAGGTCAGGCGGATTGCCGACCGAAAGTCTTCTTCGCCGGCCAGCGCCTCGGCCTGGGCGAGCAGGTGGTCTGGGGTGACCCCGTCGGCCAGGATCTCCCCGAGGACCTCCCGGGTGCCTGACTCGGTGCGGGGTCGGGGCAGACCTTTCCACCTACCGCGGGTCGACCACAGCCAGCGTGAGCTCAGCAGGAGGGCGACACCTGCTCCCAGTCCAATCAGCCACCGCGGCAGTGAAAAGGAGGATGGAGCGGCTGGCGCGTTGCCTCCCACCCCCTCACTGGCGGCGCGGCCTCGCCAATCCTCCCCGAGAAGATCGTCGAGCAGACGCGTCAGGCGAAGACGGATCGCCTCCCACAGTCGCCGCGGCAGCCCCGGCTCTTCCAAGGGAGGTGGCTGATACTCAGGGCCAGCGAGGATCCTCTCCAATTGCGCCTGCGCAACCTCGTCCTCCTGTTCTGGGGCCTCCCGCTCCGGAGTCGGGCTCACCGAGATCATGCGCCGCAGCCGGGCGGTCTGGTCCGCCAGCTGGAGTAGCTCGGAACGTCGCTGCGTGGACTCGCTCGCTGGGAGAAGAAGAATCGACGCGACACCTTCGGTCAACCAGGTCGTGCGCCAGGGGGGGGCAGTCTGTCCGGCGGTCGTCCCCCCATCCTCTTCCGGCAAGGATGAAGGCAGACGGCGCAGTCGCTCGGCCCATTCGGCCGACGGCAGCGGATCGTCGGCGAGGGCGCGCAGCTCCTGCTCGACCTTTCCCAGCCAGGAGTGGTAGTCCTTGACTTGGGAGTCGCTGAAAACCCCTTGCGACCGGCTCTCTCCGCAGATCAGCGCAGCTGCCAGGACCAGCCAGACGATCCTCGGACATCCCCATCGATTCTGTCGCTCCCGCCTGGCCGACGCTTGACGTGAGGTCCATGCCTGCTCCCGCCTCGGTTCCGAATGGCCCATCACGCCTCCCCTTCGCTGGCAGCCTTCTCCCCAGGTGCCTGATGAGGTCGCGCGGGCCTTCCAGTTTGGTATGGGGTCGGCTCAGAGATCGGCGGCCGCCTCCCTCCGCCCGAGTCCGTCAAGCGGAGCGCGGTCTCGGTCGAGTTGGGCATCGGAAGGTAGCGCTCGGCGAGGATCTGAATATCAAAGCCCTCCCGCCGGATCCGTGTGTCCAGGTAGAGCAGGGTGAACCCGAGCATAGCGAGGGGCGCGACGAAGAGCTCGCTGATCTGGGTGGCGGTCAGCTGCACCACTCTGTACCAGAGCGGACCCTCGGTGGAGAAGGGTTGCAGCGAACGGAGCAGGTCGATCTCCACTCCCAACCAGAAGGCAAACCAGCCTGCGGGTACCATCAACAGAAGCCAGAGGGACCAGGCGCCATAGATCCAGAACGCGAGCAAGGGGGCGATGCGCCGACTTTCGCCGCTGGCAAAACCGATGCTGCGCGTGACGGCCCGGAGCGCGGAGCTTCCCTCCACCAGGAGAATCTGCGGGAGATAGACGATTCGGCTGTAGACGGCGAGGGTCAACCACAGCACGGGACTTACCAGCAGAAGCCCAATCAGCAGGGTGAGCGCCGATTGGAATGGCATTGGCACCGTCGACGGCCAGTTCTCCCGCAGCTCTGTGGCGATGACCAGTCCCACTCCGATCACCAGGTAGCCTCCTGCCAGCAGCAGGATGACGGCTCCCATTCCGAGCAAGAGCGCGGCGATCAACGATTGCCATCGCTGGCGGAGAATCTGGTAGACCGCCCTTCTCGTGAACGGAACTCCGGCAAAGAACTGATCGAAGAAGCAGCGTGACGCTCCCCCCAGGAGCGCGTAGAAGATCCCCTTTCCGATGAGATAGAGCAGCCCTCCTCCTCCAACCCAGGCCAGCTGGCTCGGCGTGGGTTCCACCCCTGCGACGCTCTCGAACTGGAGACGGCTCAGGCCGGTCGAGAAGAGGATCGACCCGGTGAAGCTGAGCAGGCTGGGCAGGAGCACCAGCGGCAGGAGTTCCCGTCCGTGTCGGCGATAGAGCCGAGCCGCTCGGTCGATGATGTCCCCCACCGTCATCGGAGCAGGGATCTCCCCCCCCCCTTTCGTCTTGTCCTCCGCTTGAAAAAGTTTCATGGTCGGGTTAGAACTACTCCGGCAAGGTTCCCACGTCGGAAGGCCGAATGATACATCATCCTCCGGGAGAAGCTCATGCGAAAAATCGCGGTCCCTGTCCTCTTCGTCCTTCTCGCTTCCTTCTCCTCCGAAGGGGGCGCCAGCCCGAAGACCGATGCCCGAGAGCGTGCCAGACTGGCCGCGCAAGCCTTTACGCAAATCATGGAGGCGCCGGACCAGGGCATCCCCCAGGACCTGCTCGATCGGGCACATTGCGTGGCCGTCTTTCCTGGCTTGAAGAAAGCCGGGTTCATCTTTGGCGGACAGTATGGCAAGGGGCTGATCTCCTGCCGACGCACCGGCGGATCCTGGGGATCCCCGGGCTTCTTCCGCATTGGCGGTGGGAGTTTTGGTCTGCAGATAGGGGGCCAGAAGGTCGACCTGGTTCTGCTGATCATGAATCGGACGGGAGTCGAGGGGCTCTTGCAGAACAAGTTTGAGATGGGAGCGGGGGCGGCGGTCTCGGCAGGGCCAGTGGGGCGGAACGCGTCCGCCTCGACCGACCTGCTTCTCAAAGCGCAGGTCGTCTCCTATTCCCGCAGCCGTGGCCTCTTCGCGGGGCTCGAACTGAAGGGCGCCATCCTGACGCAGGACAAGGATGCCAACGAGGCCATCTATGAGACGCAGGTCTCTGCCCGGGACATCATTGTCGAAGGCAAGGTGCGCACCCCTCCCCAGATCCGTCCTTTTCCCCAAGTGCTCGAGAAGTACTCTCCCAAGGGGGATCCGCGCTAACCCGGATCGACAGCCGACGGCGCTCCCGGGGACGCGATGCCCCGCTGCTCGCGGTACCACTCGATCGTCTCCCGCAGCCCCTCCTCGAACTCGATGCGCGCACGAAACCCAAACTCCTGCCAGGCGCGCGTGACATCCAGGCAACGGCGGGGTTGACCATCCGGTTGGGTTGGATCCCAGATCAGCTCTCCCTTGAATCCGGCCAGGCGGGCGATCAGCGTCGCCAGATCGTGAATCGAGATCTCAAAGCCGGCGCCCAGGTTGACTGGTTCCGGGCTGTCATACCGTTCCGTCGCCAGCAGAATCCCCTCCGCACAGTCGGCGGCGTGCAGAAACTCTCGCGTCGCTTTGCCGCTGCCCCAGCAGACGACCCGATCCGCTCCCGTTTCGATTGCCTCCAGACATTTCCGAATCAAGGCCGGGATGACGTGCGAACTCGCCGGATCAAAGTTGTCGCGGGGACCATAAAGATTGACTGGCAACAGGTAGATCGATCGGAGTCCATACTGTTCCCGATAGGCCTGCGACTGGACCAGCATCATTTTTTTGGCCAGGCCATACGGCGCGTTGGTCTCTTCCGGGTAACCATTCCAGAGATCCTCTTCCCGGAAGGGAACCGGCGTCGATTTGGGATATGCGCAGATCGTACCAATCGCGACAAACTTGGAGATGGCATGGTGTCTCGCCTCCTCCATCAACTGGACTCCCATCATCAGGTTGTCGTAAAAGTACCGGCCCGGATTGGCGCGGTTGGCTCCAATCCCGCCGACGACGGCGGCAAGGTGGATCACCAGATCTGGTTGAGCTTCGCGATAGAGACGTTGAATAGCAGGCAGCTGGACGAGGTCGTACTCTTGACGCCGGGGGACGATGATCGTCTCAACGCCTCTTTGTCGGAGTTTGTCGACGACATACGAGCCGAGAAAGCCTGCTCCTCCAGTGACGACGACACGTTGGTAAGGGAAGCGAGTCAATCGGGGCCTCCTTTCGGGGAGTGAAATGATGGATACGCAGTGTTGTCGCTGAATCGTTTCTGAGACCGATCGGTTTCCTGAACCCCTTTGCGGAATCGCGGTGTTGCCATGCTACAGGCCTTGGCCGAGTAGTTCAGGATATCGATACGGATGGGACGGTGAAGTGCGATGTCCAGAGGCTGGAGAGATCTGGGATTCTTAAGACATCCATGAAAGAGCTGATCGCTCGGGATGAGCTGATCGCTCGTCCTGTGCCGTTCTTGGTTCAGGTAGTGGCCGTCGATCCGCTCGGCGTGGAATGAGCGGGTGCAACGGAAGATGCGGCATCCCTCACCGCAAGGGCCGAAGAGGTATTCTGGCAGGGGGATGCCCTCTGGCCCCAGGATCCCAGTGATGAGTGCTCGTTGAAGAGTCTTCACAAGTAAAATCATAGCGCGTTGCTGGGGGAGAGCCAAGGGGGAGCGCCAACTTCGGTCAAGGACCCAGCGGTTGTTTTGCGAGGGGAAGGGGTGATACCCTTCTGTCCGAATATGGCTGTTCATCTGCTCGCTCTCGACATCGATGGAACCTTGCTGAATTCCCGTTCGGAGTTGACGGAGCGGAATCGCACGGCGATTGCGCTCGCGCGATCGCGCGGGATCGAGGTGCTGCTGGTCACGGGGAGGCGCTTTGCCTCGGCGAGGATTCTACTGCGTGAGCTGGCCCTGGATCTTCCCCTGGTCTCTCACAATGGAGCTTTGACCAAGGAGGTGGAGACCCTGGCGACCCTCGATTTCCACCCCCTGGAAGAAGAGGTCGCGCAGGAAGTGATCGACCTCGGACGGGAGGCGGCGGCCGACATGATCTGTTGTGACGATCCGCACGGGTTGGGTACGATGGTCATTGAGGGAATCTCGTCGACGAACCGGGTCCTGCAGGGCTATCTTGCTCGCTACCGCGACGCGGTCGTCGAGGTCGAGGACTTGCGCGCGTATCTTGACCACGCGCCGATTCAAATGATGTTTTCCGGGTCCTGCCGATCGATGGATCATCTGTCTGATCGGTTGGAGGCCACGCTTGGCGATCGCGCGCAGATCTTTCAGACGCGCTATCGAACTCACGACCTGACGATTCTGGACGTTTTGGGGGCGACCGCTTCCAAGGGGCAGACCCTGGCGGCCTATGCCGAACGCCGGGGGATCCCTCGCGAGGAGGTCATGGCCATTGGCGATAATCACAACGATCTTTCGATGTTGCGATACGCTGGGTATGGCGTCCTCATGGGGAACGCCGACGCCGAATTGACACGAATCGAAGGGCTGTATCAGACCGCTTCCAATGATGAGGA
Organism: Acidobacteriota bacterium; assembly: GCA_040380245.1. Taxonomy (GTDB): domain Bacteria; phylum Acidobacteriota; class Blastocatellia; order RBC074; family RBC074; genus CAIOZW01. The sequence continues at coordinate 20,463 of JBEIJP010000004.1, forward strand.
TGGGGTCGCTGTTGCAATTGAAAAGTGGATAGGAGGAATAGGAGGAATAGGAGGAATAGGACCAATAAGACGAATAGGACCAATAGGACCAGTAGGTCTTATTGGATGATCAATTCGTCCTATATGTCCTATATGTCCTATATGTCCTATATGTCCTATTCTTCCTATTCCTCCTATTCGTCCTATTCCTCCTATGAAAAACCGAACAGCAGTAATAGAAACCAGCAAGGGAACAATCCGATTTCTGCTTTACGAGGATCTGGCGCCGATTACGGCCGCCAACTTCATCGAGCTGGCAGAGCGGAAGTTCTATGATGGGCTGACCTTTCACCGGGTCGAGCCAGGGTTCGTCATTCAGGGTGGATGCCCCTGGGGCAATGGCATGGGTGGCTCCGAGAAGAAGATTCCGCTCGAAGTGACACCCGAGCTGAAGCACGGGGAGGCCGGGGCCGTCGCAATGGCCCGCTCATCCGATCCCAACAGCGCCAGTTCCCAGTTCTACATCACCCTGGGACCAGCCGCCTTTCTCGACAACAACTACGCGGTCTTCGGCCGGGTGATCGAGGGGCAGTCGGTCGTCAATTCGATCCGCGTCGGCGACAAGATGACGCAGGTAACGATTGTCGAAGAGGGGAGCTGAGGGACGGTTCAGGCGTCCCTGTCGGTGCCGGCCAAGCCGAGGAGGCGGGGAAGTGCCTCCCCGATCTCTTCGTGGAGGACCAGATCGGCGACTTCGTCGAGCGGGGTCTCCGTCCGATTGAGAATCAGGAGGGCGGCCCCGAAATGCCTGGCGATCTCCGGCAGTTGGCAGGCGGGCTGGACCACCAGGGAAGAGCCCGCGACGATCATGACCTCGCACGATCGGGAAGCGTCGACCGCGTCCTCGAAGGCGCGGGCAGGCAACGCCTGCCCGAAAGAGACCGTCGCTGGTTTGAGATAGCCTCCACAGTCCAGGCAATTCGGCGCGAGGTCTCCGTCGAGTACCCGCGCCATCGTCTCCTCCATCGGGGTGCGTGCGTGGCAGCTGAGGCACTCGGCCTCACGAGCCGTTCCGTGAAGTTCGATCACCCGGGTGTTGCCTGCCCTCTGGTGCAGACCATCGATGTTCTGCGTCAGAAGCACCCGCAGCTGGCCCCTCCGCTCCAGTTCCGCGAAGGCGAAATGGCCGGGATTGGGAGCCGCGTCGCGCATCACCGGCCACATGGCGGCCGCGAGCTGCCAGTATTCGACACGAGCCTCGTGGTGGCGGATGAACTCCCCGTACTCGACGATGCGGTTGGTCGCCCAGACCCCGGTTGGACTTCGAAAGTCTGGGATACCCGATTCGGTGGAGATGCCGGCTCCCGTGAACCCGACGATTCGATGGCTCCGTTGCAGCAGTGCCTGAGCTTCCGCAAAAGTCATGCCGCCGCCTCCTCCTTCCGCCCTCCGGCTGGGGCATTGCCCCGAGGTGACTTTCCTCCAGGGCGCTGCTAAGATGTTCCTCTTTTCCGTGTCCCGCGAGAAAGGGAGACCAGAGACAGAGATGCCTACCATAGAAGCAGTGAGGCTACAAGACAAGTATGGTCGGGCGATTCGTGACCTTCGGATCTCCATCACCGACCGGTGCAACTTTCGGTGTTTCTACTGCATGCCGACCGAGGCGATGGAGTGGCGCCCGAAGGCGGAGATTCTCAGTTATGAAGAGATCCTGACTCTCACTGAGATCTTCGTTTCGCTCGGGATCGACAAGTTGCGGGTGACGGGGGGAGAGCCGATGCTCCGCCAGGATGTCGAGTCGCTGATTGGTCAACTGGCGAAGCTCCCTGGAGTGAGCGATCTGGCGATGACGACCAACGCCCATTTTCTGGCGGGGCGAGCCGGTGCGCTGCGGGAAGCGGGACTGCGCCGCATTACGATCAGCCTCGATTCGTTGACGCCGGATCGCTTCGCCTTGATGACGGGACGGAACGAACTCGACCGGGTGATGGCAGGCATCGAGGCGGCGGTCGAGGCAGGCCTTTCACCGGTCAAGATCAACTGCGTGGTCATCCGGGGGGTCAATGATGACCAGGTCCCCGCCTTTGCCGCGCTGGCCCGGGAGAAGGGGGTTCGCGTCCGCTTCATCGAGTTCATGCCCCTCGACAACGGCAAGGTTTGGCGGCGGGAGATGGTCGTTCCGGGGGAGGAACTCCGCGCCCGGATTGCGGCGCAGTACCCCTTGATTCGAGTCTCCGCCGATCACCCCGCCGAGACGGCCCGGCGGTGGCGGTTTGCCGATGGAGCCCCCGGGGAGGTGGGCTTCATCAACCCCGTGACCCAGCCCTTCTGTGGCCATTGCAGTCGGATCCGGCTGACCGCGGACGGGATGATCCGAACCTGCCTCTTCTCGACGATTGAGTATCCTCTCAAAAAGCTTCTCCGGGATGGAGCCGACCGGGCGACACTGATCGACTTTATTCTCGCCGCGGTCGCTCAGAAAGAGGAGCGCCATCATATCAATGACCCCGAATTTGTTCAGCCACTGCGGACGATGTCCTGCATCGGGGGGTAATCTCGACGATCCTGACAGTGGGTCTTTCGATGAATGAGGAAATGAGTTATGAGCACTGAACTGAACGGGACGAGCCACGAGTCCTCCTTTCCGGCTTCGGGTCGCGTCTACAAGGTAGGCCAGCAATCAGGCGTGCGCGTGCCCTTTCGGCAGATCCGGCAGCACGTGACGCGAACGCTCAACGAGTCGATCGAGGTCAATGATCCGGTCTACGTCTATGACACGAGCGGGCCCTGGGGAGACCCCGTCTACCAGGGAGACGTTCGCGATGGCTTACCACCGCTTCGCCGGGAATGGATCCTTTCGTGAGGGGACGTCGAGGCGTATACGGGGCGCGACGTCACGCCCGTCGACAATGGCTATCGGACAACGGAGGAGGCGATCTACGCGCGCGAGAAGACGCGGGGGAGGCTCGAGGAGTTTCCCGGGTTGCGTCGCGCCCCACTTCGAGCCCGGAGTGGGCATCGGGTGACGCAGATGCACTATGCCCGGCGGGGGATCATCACCCCGGAGATGGAGTTTATCGCCCTGCGGGAGAACCTCTTTCGCGAGGATGGGTACCGGGAGCTGGAGCGGACGGGCAAGTCCCGCCAGGATCTCTTCTTCACCCATCCGGGAGAGAGTTTCGGGGCGGCGTTGCCCCGCTTCGTGACCGCTGAGTTCGTGCGGGACGAGGTCGCCCGTGGCCGTGCCATCATTCCCGCCAACATCAATCACCCGGAATCGGAGCCGATGATCATTGGCCGGAACTTCCTGGTGAAGATCAACGCCAACATTGGCAATTCCGCAGTGGCCTCCTCGATCGAGGAGGAGGTCGAGAAGATGCGTTGGTCAACCCATTGCGGGGCCGACACCGTCATGGATCTCTCGACCGGCAAGAACATCCACGCCACACGGGAGTGGATCCTCCGCAACTCCCCGGTTCCGATCGGAACCGTGCCGATCTACCAGGCACTCGAGAAGGTCGGGGGCAAGGCGGAAGAGCTGACCTGGGAGATCTACCGCGACACCTTGATCGAGCAGGCTGAGCAGGGCGTCGACTACTTCACGATCCACGCCGGGGTCCGGCTGGCCTACATTCCACTGACGGCGCGCCGCATGACGGGGATCGTCTCGCGCGGCGGCTCGATCATGGCCAAGTGGTGCCTCGCCCATCATCGGGAGAGCTTCCTCTACACGCACTTCCGCGAGATCTGCGAGATCATGGCGGCCTATGACGTCAGCTTCTCGCTCGGGGATGGGCTGCGCCCGGGATCGCTGGCCGATGCCAACGACGAGGCGCAGTTTGCCGAGCTCGAGACCCTCGGAGAACTGACGAGCATCGCCTGGGAGTCGGACTGCCAGGTGATGATCGAGGGGCCGGGTCACGTCCCGATGCACCTCATCCGCGAGAACATGGAGAAGCAGTTGAGGCTCTGTCACGAGGCTCCGTTCTACACCCTCGGCCCGCTGACGACCGACATTGCGCCCGGCTACGATCACATCACCTCCGCCATCGGCGCGGCGATGATTGGCTGGTATGGAACGGCCATGCTCTGCTATGTCACTCCCAAGGAGCATCTTGGCCTGCCTGATCGGAAGGATGTCAAGGATGGGGTGATCGCCTACAAGATCGCCGCGCACGCGGCGGATCTCGCCAAGGGCCATCCCGGCGCGCAGCTTCGCGACAACGCCCTCTCCAAGGCCCGCTTCGAGTTTCGCTGGGAGGACCAGTTTAACCTCTCCCTCGACCCAGAGACGGCTCGTGACTTCCACGATGAAACATTGCCCCAGGAGGGAGCCAAGACGGCCCATTTCTGTTCAATGTGCGGGCCCCATTTCTGCTCGATGAAGATTACGCAGGATGTGCGGGACTTCGCGGCGAAGATCGGTCTTGATGAACAGGCGGCGCTCGAGGCTGGGATGGCCGAGAAGGCGGATGAGTTCAAGCAGATCGGCGCGGAGATCTATGTCAAAGCCTGATTGGGCCTGATCCGGTTTGATCCTCAGAAAGAACGGGCGGGTTGGGCGACTGCGATCTGTCGGCAGTCACCGAACCCGCCCGGTTTGCGTTTCGGCGTCTTTCTCCGGCTTGCCCTGACGGTTAGCGACTGACGACCCGGGTGACCTTGAGGTTCGGATCCGCGAGGATCTCCTGTTCCGTGAAACGGATGGGACGCCACTGCTTGCTGGAGAAGAGCTGGGTCTGGTCCTGAAACTGGGGCGATGTGGGATCTCCGGACTGCGAGTAAGTGAGGAATGCCTGGCCACGCGGCCCCTTTGCGGTATACTCCAGCGCCATCAAAAAGCTGGTTCCCCGGTTGATGGGGTAGCCCTCCCGCGTCAGAAAACGGCTGCCGCGCACGCGCTGTGGGACAGTCGTCGGTTCGAGCGTCGTCGTGTTCGGGGCGAAGTTGACGAAGTTGGCGATCCCATCGTAGGCGCCATCCCCGCCGTGCATGGGGATGCGGCGACCGTTGCGGTTGGCGTACTGGACCTTGCCGAGCGTCGTGTCGAGGGCGATTCCGGCCTCTTCCAGCAGCCGGACGGCGCGGGCGAGTCGCTGCAGGTGCGTGGGCTGGCCGGCACTCGCGGTCTCGCCGGCGAGGGTATGGGGGGTCTCGACTGGATCCGTCGGCGCGAAGCCGGCCTCGAAGAGACGGCCCTTCCGCAACAGGTCCGCCGGGTCGTACTGACCGATGAACTCCCGCCAGAGCACAGGACCGACACTCTCCACCTCATAGCGACCATCCCAGGCCTGGAGGATCCGACAGGCGGTGCGAAGATCGACGGTGGCTCCGTCGAGGGTGACGCTCGGATTCTGCTCGCAGCGACTGACCAGCTCTCCGCGCAGCAGTTCGGCCGAGAGGCTCCGGTTGCTGAGCAGGGCCGCCGACATCTCCTCGAGGCTGAAGCGGCCATCCTTGCCCGTCGCCTCCTTGTCCTCGAGGAGCCGGACATTCATCCGCGTGCGCAGGGAGCGGGAGGTCTCCTCCTCTCCCTGTAACGGAGAGAAGCCGGTCAGCAGCTGCCTGGGGTTGGCCAGCCAGAAGCTGTCGTTGGCGTTGAAGACGTAATCGGTTCTCTCCAGTTGCGGGATCTTCGAGAAAGGGATGACCCCGGGGCGGGTCGCCGGATCGTTGACCCACTCAAAGAGGGGGTTGCTCCCATCGAGCAGAACGATGCCGCGTTCCCAGGCGGTTCGGGTCAACAGATCCCGTTCCCGCCGCTCCTTCCAGGAGCGGAGCCCCTCGGCGGAGAGCGCCGGCGTCGCCGCGCTGTCGGTGTACCAGGCGCGCCCATCGGCGCTGGCGGCGATGGTGTTGACCCACGGCATGGCGTTGAAGCGGGCGTGGGCCTCCTTGAACTCCTCGAGCGATCGCGCCCGGTTCATGGCCATCCACTGGGCCTGCACCGAGACATTGCTGGCGTTGGCGTCCCGGATGCTGACCGTCCGCCTGGCCGACCAACCGATCCCGGGAAAATTGAGGATGGGTCCGTAGTGGCTCGAGTAGATCTCACGGCTGACGACTCCGGTCGAGCCATTGGGCTGGCGAACCGCGACGGTGATCGTCTGACTGGTCATCGCTCGCGGTTGCCCCTGGTAGAGGTACTTCGTCGGCTCCCCCGGAACGAGATCGAGACTGTAGACGGTGAAGCGTTTGCCGGCGGAGACGGTGTGCGTCCAGGCGACCGCCCGGTTGAAGCCGATCGAGACGCCGGGTGAGCCGAGCAGGCCAACCCCGTAGACATCGAGCTCCCCGGGGATCGTCAGATGCTTCTCCCAGAAGCGATTGGCGCCCTCCCAGGGATAGTGGGGATTGGCGATCAGCATGCCACGCCGACTGGCCGTCCAGTCCTTGCCGAGGGCCCAGCCATTACTGGCCTGCTCAAATTCCGGGATCTCCGCGGGGGTGGCCGCCGCCCTGTCCGCCTTCGGTAGTTCGGCGGTGGCGATCATCTCGGCGAAGTTGGTGGTGGTAACGACGACGCTCTGGTTGTAGGTCAGCAGGTCGACCGCGGTGATCGGAAAGACCCATTCCTGCCCACGACACCAGCCGGGAACCCCGGCGACACCGACCTCGCTGAGGTATTGGTTGTAGCCCGCGACATAGCCGTCGAGCATGGCTCGTTGCGGGGCCGGGAGCGATTGATAGAGGCTTTTGGCCTGCTCCGCCAGTCCGAGTGCTTTCATCGCCAGGTCGTTATTGAGGTGGCGGTTGTTCTCGCCCGCTCCGAAGAAGCGGGCCCGGTCCCCGCGCGCCTTGACGATCTGGTCGGCGAGGGAGCAGAGGTGATCCTGGGCAAACGCGTAGCCCTCCCCGAACCCAAGGCTGCCAATGTCGGCCGCTTTGATGTGGGGAATGCCGTGGCTCGTCCGTCGGATCTCCGCCGTATACCGGCCCTTCGCCTGAGGGGCTGCCGCCGGCGACTGAGCCGCGACCCGAGCCCGCATCCACCCAGCCGTCAGCCCCCCGATCAGCAGAATGACCATCATCGATCCCAGCAAGCCGTACCCGATTGGGCGACTCGGCCTCACCAACGCCCTGCTTCCTCGGGAGAACCATTCCCGGGTGTGCTTCTTCGCGGACTCCTCGCTCTTCATCTGTGGCTCCCTCTTACTGAAATCAAAATGGTTGAATTGTGGTGGGTGATTGTCTTCTCCGTCTCCGATCCGACAGCCAGGACCAGACGCGATGAAGACAGCCGGATGATACCGCACACACGCTTTTTCTGTACAGTCGCCGCCTGTTTCAGCTGGAGCGCTTCCTTCCGGGAAATTCTGTTCCCGTCCGCGTCTCCCAGACAGAGGGCAACCGCGACCAGACGGATCGGGGAACGCCCCACTGGATCTTCGCCGATCTTCCAGCAGACGGACTCAGCGGACCAATCGCAGCGTCCCGAAGGCCTCTGGCGCGTGATAGGTTGGTTGGTTCGTCGGTTGCCAGGCGATGTGCGCCCGGTTCGGAGGCGGCCCCTGCATTCGATAGAAATTGATCCGCATTCGATTGCCGACCCTGGCCGGGCGTGAGTCGATCTTCTCCATTGGAATCCGCATCTCCCCGTACCAAACCTGGCGAGCCTGGTCGACGCGCGCCTTGACCTCGTACCCGGAGTTCCAGGTCCAGTCGTGATTGGGAGGATCCGTTCCCCGGTCGATGAAGAGGTCGACCCACTCCCCCTGCGGCGAGACCTGGAATTCCGTATACCGTTTGATGTTGGTGAAATCGGTTCCGATGAAGGCTTCCGCGACGTCCCACTCCCAGAGGAGATTGGTCTCGCTGGTCGTCGACGGCGAGGGCGTCAGATAGAGCGACTGGTAGGGGCAGGTGAAGAGGAGGTAGAGGTTCTTTTCGGTCCAGCGCGAACGAATCTCCGTCCGATGACCCGGGACGGGGCGTCCCCGCTGGTCGTGCTCCGTGATGACCCCGCGGACAGGGCGCCAGGTCGCGCTCGCCGGGTCGGCGGTGAGCGCAAAATCGCCGCTCGCCCGTCGGCTCTCGATGGTGCCCGCTTGCCCGGCGCCAGATTGCGCCCCCGGCCCTGGCGTCGGCGACGCTTCCTGAACCCTCCCCCACCCCAGCAGAAGAAGGGTCAGCAGGGCGATCGACCCGCCGGTCAATCCCGTCAGGCCCCCCCGACCAGGCGCGGGTCTCCACCCTGGCGTCCCTCGTCTCCCCATCGCGGTCTCTCCCGTCTCAACGGAAACCTCTTTCGGATTCGGATATGGATCTCTCTTCATCTGTTTCCTCGTTTCGATCACGTCTGTCTGGTCTCCAGGGGTGGGGAATGGTCAGAACACCAGGTGGGGCATCTTTGCGACTCCCATTCCCACGGAGATGGAAAATTTGTTAGCATAGCGGCGGAGTCCGCTTCGGATCTCCACAGGTGTCCTGACGACAGGACCCGACGACAGGATCCGACAATGGGACGACGTCACATTCCCTGTATGCCACAGATCGATCAACAACTGGAGGAGGCAATCGAGACAAAGGCGCAGACGCAACTGCGCAAGCCGCCTCTCTTCAAGGTGCTTCTCCATAACGATCATTATACGACGATGGAGTTTGTCGTCTACGTCCTTGTCGAAGTCTTTCGGCACAATGAGCTGAGCGCGATCCGCATTATGTTGCAGGTTCATCAGCAGGGCGTCGGAATTGCCGGAATCTACCCCTATGAGATTGCCGAGACGAAGGTAACCTTGGTGACCGAAGAAGCACGGCAAAACGGGCACCCTCTTCAGTGCGTCATGGAGAGGGCGTGAA
>JBEIJP010000005.1:0-26786 GCA_040380245.1 Acidobacteriota bacterium
AAGTTACTCCTTAGTTAGTCTTGGGATCGATCGATCCTTTTTGCGCGCTTCGTACAGTCAAATGAGAGAGGGGAGCGAGACCCGCGAGGGTTGCCCTCCCCTCTCTCTTTCTTGACGCAGCAGGCCGGCCTCTGCTGGCGGCGGGAGCCTTTCCGGCTCACTGTTCGGAATAATGGGTCGAGGTTCGATGCTTGTCGCGGTGGCGAGAGAGGGCGAGGTCGATCAACTGATCGATCAGGTCGCGGTAGCGGAGGCCACTCGCTTCCCAGAGCTTGGGATACATACTGATCGAGGTGAACCCGGGCATGGTGTTGATCTCGTTGACGTAGACGCGATCGGTCTCTCTTTCGAGAAAGAAGTCGACGCGGGCCAGTCCAGCGCCATCGATCGCCTCGAAGGCGCATTGGGCCAGCTCCTGGAGGGTGGCGATGAGGGATCGGGGTAGATCGACCGGGATCAGCAGGCGGGCCCCATTGGCGTCGAGGTACTTGGCGCGATAGTCATAGAACGAGACGCCGCCCGGCACAATCTCACCGGGCAGGCTGACGAGCGCCGCTTCGTTCCCAAGCACGCTGACCTCGATCTCCCGCGCCTGGACCGCTTGTTCAACGATCATCTTGCGGTCGTAGCGTGCCGCGATTGTCAGCGCTTCCCGCAGCGAGTCGGGATCGGTGGCGCGGGAGATCCCGACCGACGATCCGAGGTTGGCGGGTTTGACGAAGCAGGGCAACCCGAGCGTCTCGATCAGCGACTGCTCGACATCGGCTTGATCCGTCTCCCAGAGGTGTCGATGAACGGCCCGGTAGGGAACGATGGGCAGCCCCGCCTGCTCGAAGAGGCGCTTCATGATGACCTTGTCCATCCCGGTCGCCGCGGCGAGCGGCCCACACCCGACATAGGGAAGATCCGCCAACTCGAGCAGCCCCTGCATCGTTCCATCCTCGCCGTAGGTCCCGTGGAGGACAGGAAAGACGACATCGATCTTCTGCCGGATCCATCCTCCGCCATCCGCGACAAAGTCTGGAAAGTGAAGGCCTCCCATCGTCGGGTCGGCGGAGAGGAAGACCGTCGCCTCGGCCTGGTCTACCATCTCGGTGGGAGAGGGCACCTGGTCCACTTCCAGCGGCAACTTCTCCGGCGGGAGCGTCACCCAGTGGCCGTCCGGACGGATGGCGATCGGTACGACCTGATACTTATGGGGATCGAGCGCGGCGAGGATCGAGGCCGCCGAGCGTAGCGAGATCTCGTGCTCGCCGGAACGCCCGCCAAAGAGGACTGCAATCGTGATCTTGCTCGCCAAATGGGTCCTTCCTCTTCTTCTGTAACTACTCTCGGCAGGTTTGTCCAGCGCTGGGAACGATGACCACAGTCCCTCCCTGTCCGGCATCGTCAATCAGAGGATCTTCTTTCCGAAGGCGGACAGAATCAACTCAACGCCGAGCTCCGCCGTTCGGTTGGAGATGTCGAGCACCGGATTGACCTCCGTCAGCTCGAACGACAGCATCTTGCCGGAATCGGCGATCTTCTCCATGGCGAGGTGGCTTTCGCGGTACGTCGGGCCACCGGGCACCGGAGTCCCGACGCCCGGCGCGAAAGCCGGATCGACAAAGTCCATGTCCATGGTCACGTGAAATCCAGCCGTGCGGCGTGAGGCGAGCCACATCGCCTCGTCCATGACTGCGCTCATCCCGCGTTCATCGAGCTCACGCATCGTCACCACGCGAATTCCAGAAGCGCGAATGGCGATCGCTTCAGCGGCATCGACGCTGCGCGCTCCAATCAGCACACAATCTTCCGGCGAGACTTTCGGGGAGAAGCCACCAATTCCCGTCAAGGCCTCGTCTCCGTGACCAAGGATCGCCGCGAAGGGCATCCCGTGAATGTTGCCGGAGGGAGAGGTCTCCGGGGTATTCATATCCCCGTGGGCGTCGAACCAGATCACGCCAACGCGCTGGTCACGGCGGCGGTGGTAAGAGGCCAGCCCCGAAACGGTCCCGATGGCGATCGAATGGTCCCCGCCCAGCACGATCGGGATCGCGCCCGATTCCAACGCCTCTTCGACCCGTTTGGCCAGTACCTGGCAGGCGTTCGAGATCTCCGGGAGGTACTTCAGTCGACGATCGCTGATCGCCATCATCTCCGCGTTGCGGACGCTGATGTTCCCATCATCGGTCACCTGGTAGCCCAGCTCGCGCAGCCGTTCGTTGAGATTGGCGACCCGGATGGCGGAGGGCCCCATATCGACGCCGCGTCGATCGGCGCCAAGGTCCATCAACACCCCGACGATCGTTGCGTGTGTCCGCTGGTTGAGCATGCCAGGCCTCCTGCTCGTTAGGGGTTGAGCCGATACAGCATGCGCGGAAAAGGAATGGTCTCCCGCACGTGGTCAAGCCCGCAGACCCAGGCGACACATCGTTCGATCCCCATTCCGAACCCGGCGTGCGGGACGCTGCCGTACTTTCTCAGATCGAGATACCAGTCGAAAGCTTCGGGGGGAAGCTGGTGTTCGTGGATTCGCTGCAGCAAGAGGTCGTGCGAGGACATCCGCTCGCCCCCCCCGATCACCTCTCCATACCCTTCCGGGGCAAGGACGTCGACGCAGAGGGCCAGCTCCGGACGCGCGGGATCCGGCTCCATGTAGAAGGCCTTGATCGCCGACGGATACCGGTGGACCATGACCGGACGGTCGAAAAGCCCGGAAAGGTAGGTCTCGTCGGGTGAGCCGAGGTCGCCTCCCCACTCAAAGCGGTGTTCGACCAGTCCCTTCTCGTGCCCCTCGTGCAGCAGTTTGACGGCCTCGTCGTACGAGAGACGCGGAAATGGCGGGACAATCGATTCCAGTCGGGAAGTATCCCGCTCGAGGATCGCCAGCTCCTCGCGCCGCGACTCGAGAACTCGCGTGACGATGTGGGCAAGGAAGTTCTCCGCCAGGACCATGATGTCGTCGAGCTGCGCGTAGGCCACTTCCGGCTCCACCATCCAGAACTCTGTCAGGTGGCGACGCGTCTTCGACTTCTCCGCGCGGAAGGTGGGGCCGAAGCAGTAGGTCCGGCCAAAGGCGGCCGCGGTCGCCTCGTTGTAGAGCTGACCCGATTGGGTCAGGTACGCCTTCTCGTCGAAATAGTTGACCTCGAAGAGCGTCGTCGTCCCCTCGCACGCCGCGGGGGTGAAGACCGGCGTGTCGCAGAGGATGAAGCCGCGCTGGTCGAAGAAGTCGCGGACAGCGCGAATGATCTCGTGGCGAACGCGCAGGATCGCGTGCTGCCGCCGGGACCGCAGCCAAAGGTGCCGGTGGTCCATCAAAAACTCGACGCCGTGCTCCTTGGGGCTGATCGGATAGTCGGTTGTCAGCTGGACGATGGTCAGCGTCCGAACATCGAGCTCAAAGACCCCCGGCCGTTTGGGATGCTCACGGGGCACGCCGGTGAGGATGATCGACGACTCCTGCGTGACCGCTTCCGCGGCGGCCCACGTCGCCTCGTCGACCTCCTTTTTGGAGACGATCGCCTGGATCATCCCCGAACCGTCCCGTACCTCCAGGAAGGAGAGCTTTCCGCTGGATCGTTTGTTGTACAGCCATCCCTTGAGGGTTACTTCTTCTCCGGTATGGCGTCCGACGTCGAGAATATAGGTTTGTGGCATAGTTGTCTCTCTCTGTCTGCGTCAGCCTCCTGCCGTCGCGCCCTCCCAGAGGCGAATGGGCAGTTGTCCTCCGATCGTTCAGCGGGAAAGGGCGCTCAGAGCCTCGATACTCTCTCGCAGCGCCGTCTCGAGTGCGGAATAGGGGCGAGACCCCATCTGGTGGAGTGCCCGCTCAACTGTCAGCAGGGCCGGGACAATGTAGGGTTCATAGACCTCCCCACGGCCCACGATGGCGGTCTGGTATGAGAAGGTGCCCACCGCTTTGAGCTGACGCTGGATCGTCATGAGCAGGAACTCTTCCTCGACCTCCTGAAAGGGGATGGCGGCGAGCCCTTTTTGACGGCGCAATTGGAGAAAAGATCGCTGTCGGGCTTCAATCCAGGCCGGATCGATGGGGCTCAGTCGACGCTCGACGAGCAACGGCACCAGGTCATAGGTGACCGGGCCCATCCGCGCGTCCTGATGGTCGATCAAGCGCAGCGCTCCCTGACCATCCACCATCAGGTTCATTCCGTGGTAGTCGCGATGGGTCAGGTACCGCGGCCGGGAGGAGAGCTGCCGGGCAATCGACTGAAGGTCGTCCGCGAGGGCGGCCCGTTCCTCCGCGGGGAGGTCCCCCCGTCGATAACTGGTGAAGAAGTGGGTGGCAAAGTAGTTGAGTTCCCAGAGCAGCTTCGCTTCGTCGAAGGCCTGGCGCGCGGCAATGGCCTCGATCGCGTAGGCGAGCGTGGTCGCCGCCTGGATCCGCACGATCAGTTCGATGGCCTGCTGGAGCATCGCCTCGCACGCCGCCAGATCGCCGCGGGCTTCCGCTTCCCGCAGCCAGCGCGAGAGGCTCATATCGCCGAGGTCCTCCTGGACGATGATGCCCTTGGTGTCGGCGACCGTGACAATGCGGGGGACGGGAAGCCCCGCCCGTTCAAAGAGACGCGTCGCGTCGACGAACGAATTGTCGGCCTGATTGAACGGATCGGGATAGAGGCTGACGATCAGCGTCTCCTCCGGGCGGGCGGTGGTCGATGTCCGGTAGTACTTCCGTGTCGAGGCGTCCGGGGTCAGCGGGCAATAGAGCAGGCCGTCGAGCGGCACGCCGAAGTAGTCCGCCATGAAGCTGACGACACGCCGCTCACTGACGCCCCCTTGCGTCTGCGCCAACCGACCAGACAGCATCTCAGGCTTTGCGGAGGGCGCCGTTGGAGTGGAAGGGGAGGATGCAGAGTAGAGGGTCACGCGGCTCTTCTGTCTGTTCTGGGAAGGCATTCCGGATCACGCCCTCCTGGCCCTGGTCGTTCGAGCCTTGGCAGGCCCAGTGGAATCGCTACAAAGTCGATCTGTGATGGTATCACTCCAGAAAAGGCACGACAAGATTCTCTCCGAGGATCTCTCCGGAAAGGGCCTTCTCCGGCGCCCCGCCGGGCGGAACCATGTCTGCCCGGACGATCACCGCTCCGTGAAAAGAGGCTCCGGGAGGGATCGTCACGCCATCGCCGAGGATACAATCACTCACCCGGGCGTGTTCGCCGATCGTCACGTCGCTCCAGAGGATCGACCGCTCGACCGTGGCGGTGGGATCGAGCTGGCAGCGATCGCCGCAGATCGAGTCCTTTCCCTCCGCTCGCAGGTAGGCGAGGCTGATCGAGTGGTACCGAGCCAGGGTGCTCAACTCGTCCCATCGGCCACTCCCGACGTAGCCCGCGATCGTGCGTCCCGCGTCCAGAACGCGCGGATAGACGTCCCGGACCGAGTCCGATGGGACGCCGGCCGGAATCCACTCGAAGATCTCCGGCTCCATCAGGTGAATTCCCGTGAACATCAGCGGAGTCTCTCCGCCCCGTTCGCGCTGGCGATCCGGGAACTCTCCAAACCCTTTGAGATGGCCCTTTTGATCGAGCAGGACCTCCCGGAACTGTTCCCGTCGCTTGTTGGGCAGAAGAACCAGAGTCGCGACGGCCCTCTCCCGCCGATGGGTGGCGAGCGCCGCCGCCAGATCGAGGTCGGTCAGGATCTTGCCGTTGATGACGACAAAGGTCCCTCCCATCAACCGTTCCCGCACCGCGTCGAGGGCCCCGGCGGTCCCCAGGATCACCGGCTCTTCCAGCGAGTACTCGATCCGGACGCCAAAGCGGCTCCCATCGCCGATCTGATCCCGCACCGAGGCTGGTTCGTGGTGCAGATTGATGATCAGATCGGTGATGCTGTAGCGACGCAGGTAGTCGATCGTCTGCTCGATGAGAGGCCGGTTGAGGAACGGAATCGCCGGTTTGGTCCGTCCAATCGTCAGCGGCCAGAGGCGGGTGCCAAAGCCCGCCGCGAGGATCATCGCCTTCTTCGGCGGGCCATTCTGTCGATTCGTCTCGCTCATTGGATCATCATCGGCAAAGAGGGAAGCGGGGAAGGCGGACAGGTCAGGCGACTTGCCCGGGATGGCCGGCGTCATAGGTGGGATCCAATTCGAAGGTTCCGGGCGCCACTTTCCGAAACCGCTTGCTGCGGTTGAGCGAGACGGCCAGTGCGACCAGTTGATGCTGGCCGCGGAACTCGAACCCTCCCTCCTGCAGTCGTCGATAGATCTCACTGACGTGCAGCGGGCGATTGGCTTCACGAAGAACGATCGTTGCCGCCTGTGGAATACGGAAATCGGTGAAGCGGACATTTCCGCTCGTTTCGGAACGGCGCAATCGGCTGACGTCCAGATCGAAGGAAGCGTCGATGCCCGTCGGATCGTAGGGCGCCGTCGGCTTCCGAGCCTCGTCTCTGCTGAAGGAGAGATCGCTGAAGTCGTCAGGGTCGACCGGCCGTGTCGCCGCGGGTCTCCACCGTGGCGGTTCGGGACGGGCCGGCTCGTGCGTCGGCTCGGCGGGGAAGAGCAGCTGGAGCAGCGCCTGTTCCGTCTGCTCGATGACAGCGTCCTGCGAGGCGAGCTGTCGACGCAGAACCGCCGACTCCGCTTCGATCTCCGCCAATCGGGAGAGGAGCTGGCGCTTGGCCTCCCGATTCTCTCGCAGTGTTCGCTGCAGCGCTTCCAGCGCCGTTCCATTCATTGCTTTGCCATCCACCAGGGGGTCGGGCAGGGAGGGGGTTGGACTACCGATCTCGCTCGACGATGTAGCGCGCGATCGCCGTCAATGCCTCCCGGTAAGGAGAGGCCGGAAAGATCCGCAGCGCTTCCCGCGCCCGATCCGCGTATTCGTAGGCCTCACGGCGCGCCCGGTCCAGCTCCCCATACTTTGCCAGAAGATCCAGGACGACTCTCGCGCGGCGGGTCTCCCCGGCGGGCTCCTGGATGGCGTCCCGCACCAGTGGCTCCGTCTCGGGATGATCGCGCAGGAGCCGAATCAGCGGCAGGGTGACCTTGCCCTCGCGCAGGTCGCTCAGCACCGGCTTACCCAGTTGCGCCATGTCGGCGGTAAAGTCGAGAAGGTCGTCGACCAGCTGAAAAGCGATTCCCAGGTTGAGGCCGTAGGTTCGCATCGCCTCCTGCTGCTCGCGCGTCGCCCCTCGAAGGATCGCTCCTACCCGGCAGCTGGCGCTGAAGAGGTACCCGGTCTTGCGGCTGGCGATGTCGAGATGCTGCTCCTCCGTGATCTGCAGGTTGTCGAGCAGGGTCAGCTGGATCAGCTCCCCTTCCGTCATCTTGCGCGTCGCCTCGGTCAGCGTGGCGAGAATCGCCAGGTTCTCTTCGCGCAGCGCCGTCTCATAGGCGGTCATGTAGAGCCAGTCGCCCATCAGCACCGCCGTGTCGTTCCCCCACTGCGAAGAGACAGAGACGTGTCCCCGCCGCATCTCCGCGCCATCGATGATGTCGTCGTGGACGAGGGTGGCCGTGTGGAGGAACTCCATGACCGTGGCCATCCGAATGACCGAATCGTCGATCTCCTCCCCAAACAGCTTGGCGGCCAGAATCAACAACGCCGGACGTACCCGCTTCCCGCCCGTCTGGTGCAGGTAGCGGCCAATGTGCGCGATGATCTGGATATTGGTCCGCGCCTGCCGCTCGAACTCCTCTTCGACCGCCTGCATCTCGGGCGCGATCAGTCGGAAAAAACGGTCCGGGGAGGGAGCCTTCTCCGGGCTGGACTCCACCTCACTCGGAACCGTGCGAATTGCCGTGACTATCTTGGTCATAATGTTACTGTCGATGTCGTCGAGATCATGGTAGAGAGGCTGTCGACTCTCCGATTCCCGGAAGGGGCCTCGGCCGCTTACGAATCTTCAATTCGACCGGTAGTTCGTAAATTGCATATCGATGCCAAAGTCTTTCTGCTTGAGGCTGGCGATCACCTCCTGAAGGATGTCCCGATCCCGACCGGAAACCCTGACGAGATCGCCTTGAATGGATGCCTGCACCTTCAGTTTCGAGTCTTTGATGTGGCGAACGATCTCTTTGGCCTTCTCCTGGGGGATGCCCTGCTGGAGCAGGATTTTTTGTCGCACGGTTCCCCCCAACGCCTGCTCGACTTTTTGATAGGTGAGGCCCTTGAGCGGGACACCTCGCTTGACGAACTTTGACTGCAGAATATCGTCAAGGCTCTTCAGCCGGTACTCATCCTCGGCGGTCAGCAGAATGGCCTCTTTCCCTTCTGTTTCAATGTGGCTGCTGCTGCCCTTGAAGTCGAAGCGTGTCTGGACCTCTTTGAGGGCCTGCTGAATCGCGTTGACCACCTCGGCGTGATCAATGATGGAGACGATATCGAAACTGTTTTGTTGCGCCATAACGGAGACAAGTACTCCCTTGGGTCGAAATAGGGAAAGCTCGTTTGGAAATCGGTCGGGACTCCAGCGCGGGTTCCCCTGGTCTGTGAGAAGCAACCTGGAATCCCATTCGCGGCGCCGCCTCTCGCCGTAGCCTGCTCAGGGCGGTTCCCGCCGGGCCTGGAAGGAGAAGATGACGGCACTCTTCCGCCTCTCTGCTCATTTCTGGCGACCTTCAGTCGCGCGCTGGCGAGGTCCAGGCCTGCCTCGTATTTCCTTTCACAAGCTAAGAGCAAAGTATGCCCTCAGATTGTACGATTCGTCATAGATGTATCACAAGCGAGTTGAGCTCAGGCCTGGAGGGGGTGGGAAGTCGACTCCGGGGAGACGGGGAGCGGTAATGAAGGCGGACGAAAGAGGCGGCGGAAGTTTTGTGCGGTGGCGACGATCAACTCCTCGACCGGGACCCCCCGCAAATCGGCCAGAAAAGCGGCCGTTTCCCGGACAAAAGCCGGCTCGTTGCGTCGACCGCGATGAGGGACAGGGGCGAGATAGGGGCAGTCCGTCTCGATCAGGAAACGGTCGGCCGGGAGGCTGGCCGCGATCTCCTGCAGTTCGGTCGCGGAACGAAAGGTGACGATTCCGGAGAAAGAGAGCATGAATCCACGCGCGAGGGCGGCGTCGGCGAGGGCGCGCGTCCCGGTAAAGCAGTGGAAGACACCGCCTCTCTCGCGTGCCGCTGGATCCGTCCAGACGTCGTCGAGGATGTCGATCGTCTCGTCTTCCGCTTCCCGGGTGTGAATGATCGGGGGGAGGCCCGTCTGGCAGGCCAACTCCATCTGCCGGCGAAAGACGCGTCGCTGGACCTCGCGCGGACTGTGGTCATAGTGGAAATCGAGCCCAATCTCCCCCCAGCCGATCACCTTGGGGTGCTGGCTGGCTGTCAGCAGGACCGTTTCGAGCGCCTCGTCGTAGAGGTTTGCTTCGTGGGGGTGGAGGCCGACGGCCGCGTAAATAAACGGGTAGGTCTCGGCGAGCCGCAGTCCACGGGGGAGGGAGCCGGCGCCGATGTCGCTGCCGGCGATCTCGAGCATCAACTCGATCCCGACCGCCCGGGCTCGCGCGATCACCTCTTCCCGGTCCTCCTCGAACTGGGCGACATCCAGATGGACGTGGGAGTCGATCAGCATAGCCTAGCGAAGCCGTGCCCCGTTCGGGACCTCTTCCAGAAAGCCGGCGAGGATGGGACGCCCTTCCTCTCCGATCGAGGCGGCGAGGACCATGCCCTGGGATTCGAGCCCGCGCAGCTTGCGGGGGGCGAGGTTGGCGACCACGATCACCTTGCGACCGATGAGGGCCTCCGGGTCATAGTACTGGGCGATCCCCGCGAGAATCTGCCGGGGAGTCGCCTCGCCAAGATCGATTGTCATTCGCAGCAGCTTGTCCGCCTTCGGGACCCGCTCCGCCGTTTTGATCTCCCCGGCACGCAGCTCCACCCGGGTAAAGTCATCGATCGAAATCGTCGCGATTCCGGGGACCGGTTCGGCCACAGGTGCGACAGGCGGGGGCGCGGGCGCCGCCTGCGGGGTGTGGGTGGTCTCGGTTGAACTTCGCTCTTCCTGATTGATCTCGTCCATAATCGTGTTCCGATCGAGTTTGGGAAAGATGGGGGAGATGGCTCCGATCGTTTGTCCGGGGCGTTGTTCCCACGGGAGGTCGGAGGGCCGGAGGCTGGCGACGCGCCCCTCTTCGCCGAGCTGCTCCCAGATCGACTGGGTCGACTCGGGCAGGACGGGAGCGAGGAGGGCTGACAGACGACGCAGCGCGAGGACCGCCGTCACCAGGACCAGGGCGAGGGATTCGCGCTGGCCCGGATCGGTCGCCATCCCCTTCGCCAGGTTCCATGGTTTGAGGTCTGACAGAAATTTGTCGACGGTGGCGATGGCGGTCTGCGTCGCCTCGATCGCCCGACTGAAATTGTAGCCGTTGAACTCCTCGTCGAACTGCCGAGTCGCGGCCTCGATCGCCTCGTGCACGGCGCGCGCGCGCTGGGCGATCTCGTCCTGCCCCTTCGACGCCGCGGGAATCTCGGGAATGACGCCCCCAAAGAACCGCTGCACCATCGTCAGGGTTCGCGAGGAGAGGTTGCCGAGCCCGTCGGCCAGCTCGGCGTTGACCCGCTCGATCAGCGCCTCGTAGGTGAAATCGCCATCCTGTCCGAAGACCATCTCCCGCAGGCAGAAATAGCGAACCGCGTCGGTGGTGAAATGGCGGCGCAGGACGTGCAGGTCGATGACATTGCCCAACGTCTTCGACATCTTCCGTCCACCCGAGAGCCAGAACCCGTGGGCAAAGACTGTCTTCGGCGGCTCCAGATCAGCGGCCAGCAGGAAGGCCGGCCAGTAGATCGTGTGGAAGCGGAGAATATCTTTTCCGACCAGCTGGAGGCTCGCCGGCCACCACTGGTTGAACCTCTCCGCTCCACCGTGAGCCTCGTTCCCGTACCCGATGGCGGTGATGTAGTTGCTCAGGGCGTCGAACCAGACATACATCGTGTGGTCCGGATCATCGGGAACCGGAATCCCCCATTTCACCGAGACCCGGCTGACAGAGAGATCATGAAGCCCGCCCTCGACAAAACGCAGAACTTCGTTGCGGCGCGCTTCGGGCTGGATAAACTCCGGGTGCGCGTCGTACCAGGCCAGAAGCCGCTCCTGGAACGCCGAGAGACGAAAGAAGTAGCTCTCCTCCGCCAGCCGCTCGAGGGGGCGTTCGTGCGTCCGACAGATCGGGTGGCCCTCCGCCCCCGGCACCGTCTCATCCTCGCTCAGAAACCCGTTGCAGCCGACGCAGTACCAGCCTTCGTACTGTCCCTTGTAGATGTAGCCATTCTCCCGAACCCGACGCCAGAGCGCCTTGACGCCCTCCTGGTGTGCCGGATCGGTGGTGCGGATCCACTGATCAAAACCAAGCCGGAATTGCGAGAACATCTCCTGAAACTCTGCGACAATCCCGTCCACATACTGCCGAACAGGAACCTCTGCCCGCTCCGCTGCCCGCTCGATGTTCTGCCCGTGCTCATCCGTTCCAGTCAGGAAGAAGCTCTCGACGCCCCGCTGCCGCTGGTACCGTGCCATCGTGTCGGCGACGATCGTCGTGTAGAGATGGCCCAGGTGCGGGCGGGAGTTGACGTAGTAGATCGGAGTTGTGATGTAGAACTTGCTCATGAGGCCTCAATCCCGGGGTTCACAAAAAGCTATTTTTAACGATCAAGGCGGTTTTGGCAACTGGGGGAGGCGCGAAGGGGGCGCTGGCTGTCGGTCGAACAGCCCGATCACCGTCGCCCTCGCCTGGCCCGGCGGGCGTCGGAGCGGACCTCCTGGCCCCCCCCAAATGGCGACGGGAGGGAGACCGGTCTCCCTCCCGCGGAAATGGGTCGTGCCGAGAGCGGTCGATCAGCGGCTGGCAGGGGGCCCGACCGGGATCAGCGCCTCCGCCAGGACGCGACCGGTCCGGTTGCTTGGGAAGCTGATCTTGAGCAGCGTCGCCAGGGTCGGCGCGATGTCGGCCGGGCTGCTCGGCTGGTGATACCAGCCGGGGCGCACGCCCGGACCCAACAGGAGCAGGGGAACGTGCGTGTCATAGCTGTAAGGAGTCCCGTGTGACGTTCCCGGGCCCTTGCCGTAGAGATAGAAAGGCTCGGTGACGACGACGAGGTTTCCATTCCGCTGCGGGTGAAACCCAAGGACGACGCTCCGTGCGATGTAGGTGTCGGGCAATTGACCGGCGATAATCCGGGTTCGCGTGAAGCAGGCAGCGATCCCACGGGTCTTGATCACCACCTGCGCCGCCAGCTCTTCCACCTCTGCCGCCGTCGCTTTTCGCCGCTCGATCGCCTTCTCGTCGAAATAGACGTTGCCATTGCTGGTGGAGAGGATCCATTTTTCCTCTCCAAAGCGGCTGTCGAGCGCCTTCTCGACGGCATCGTTCATGGCGGTCGCGTTGACGCGGCCGCCATATCCCACGGCGGAGACCATCTCCGGCACCGGCGCGACTCCGTGATCCGCGGTCAGGGCGAAGAGCACGTGGTCCAGCCCGATTTTGCGATCGAGATAGGTGAAGAGGTCCGCCAGGTTACGGTCTGTTCGGAGCGTGATGTCGTGGACCTCCTGGCTGAAGGGGCCAAAGGTGTGCCCGACGGCGTCGTTGGCGGAGAAGCTGATCGTCAGGAGATCCGGGACATCGTCCGCGCCGAGCTGTTCGTTCTCGATGGCGGCCCGCGCCAGGTCGACCAAGTGGTCATTGGCGAAGGGTGAGCCCTGAAATCGACCATAGAACTTCGGCCCCGGCTTTTCGTCCCCGGCGCGGAGCGAATGGGGGAAGCGGCGCTTCTCTGGGGATTCCTCATAGGGGGCGTCATCCGGCGCCGAGAGCCCGTAGGCCGCCTCCGGCAGCAACCGCTCCCAGACCCGATCGAAGTAGCGGTCGGTGTGCCGCTCCTGATTGAACCGGGTGACCCAGGCGGGCAGTTTGTCGAAGTAGTAGGTGCTCGAGACGAAGTTGCCGGTCGTCCCATCGAACCAGTAGGCTCCATCCGGCCGCTTGCCCACCGGCAGGATCGCCGAGCGGTCTTTGTAGGAGATCCCGATGACCCGGGCGCGCCCTCCCGTCGTCAACTTCAACTCATCTCCCAGCGTGCTGCCGATCAGCCGGTGCGGCGAGGCGCCTCCCCCTTCTTCCCGTCCACCCAGCAGTTGGACGGACGAGTCGGCGACGCTGGTCGTCACCTTGCTTGTCTCCCGATCGTACCAGTCGTTCCCGATGATCCCATTGAGCGCCGGCGTCGTTCCAGACATAAATGTCGCGTGGCCGGGCGCGGTATACGTCGGCGTGTGGAGGTAGTTGTTGTCCGTGAAATTGGCCCCCCGCGTCAGGAATCGTTTCAATCCGCCCTCGACATACTGACTCTCAAACCGAGTCAGAAAATCGTACCGGAACTGATCGATGACGATCCCGACTACCAACCGGACCGGTCGACGGGACTCCCGCGGGCTTCTTCGCTGCTGCGAGGCCGTCGATGAGCCCCGCCCCACCGGAAAGGTCAACAGTCCAATCCCTAACAGGAGCACGAGCACTCCTCTTCTGCCCCAACCCGCCGCCTTGCCACCTGCCATGCGCCCTCCTCGTTTCTCGCGATCTGCCGGCCTCGATCTCGGCACGGAGCATCCGTGCCAACCGCCGTCAAGGTAGCACAGACCCGCCCCATCGCAAATATTCCACGCCGAATCGACTATACATGGTCTGACCAGTTGGGTAGAATCTGGCTGTTTTTTTACGCAGTGTCACTACGTCAGAGGATAAGGGGGTACGACATCCCGCGGGGAGCGGGGAAGAGGAGGAAGGACGGATGGAAAGAACGCGTCGAGAGGATCGATGGCAGAGCGGTCTGCTGCTGGCTCTGGTGATGATCATGGGAGTCGCGGAAGGAGCGCCTCAGGGGGCTCCTCAGGCGGGGCTGCAAGGAAATACAGCGGGCGAGAACAGAACCGATTCAGCCCGGGAGGCGTCAGACCCTCCCCCGTCGGCCGGGAGTCCAACCCCGACGAACGACAAGCCAGCGGGCGTCAAACCGGCCAGTGATAAGGGCGAAGGGGAGCCGCAGGCGCCGCGCCCTTCGGAGTTGCAGAAGGCACTCGAAGAGTTTCGCGTCCAGATGGGGCGGCTCGGGGCTGGCGGCAAGGTGAGCGCCAACGTCAGCGGACGGCAGAATACACTGACGGGACGACTCTACGAGTATCTCCGCAACGACGCCATGGACGCCATTCCGCATCAGGTCAAGCAGTTTGGTGGAACCAAGAATCTGCTGCGCCGCAACCAGTTTGGGGGAGCGCTCAGTGGACCGATCGTTCTGCCCTGGATCTATGACGGACGCGGCCGAACGTTCTTCTCCTTCTCCTACGAGGGGACCCGCGAACGGATTGCCCAGAGTCGGCTGCTGACCCTCCCCACCAATCCGCAGCGGCAGGGGAACTTCTCCGACCTGGTCGACAATGCCGGTCAGCCCATCACCCTCTACGACCCCCAGACCACGCGCCCCAATCCGGCGTATAACCCCTCGCGACCCGTCTCGCTGGAGAATCTGCAGTACCTGCGCGATCCATTTCCGGGCAATCGGATTCCGGCGGCGCGGCTCGATCCGGTCGCCCGGGCCCTGGTCGACCTCTATCCCCGGTCGAACAGCTCGATCGGCCCTTTTCTCCTCAACAACTACTGGATCAACTCCCCGTTCGAGAACCGGGCCGACGGAATCATCTCGAAGGTCGATCACACACTGAGCGAGGAACAGCAGCTGAGCCTCAATGTCAACTACTCGAGGGGGCAGCAGAAGGCGCCGGAGCTCTTTCCCGGGCCGGCCAACTCCGGAAATCCCAACTACGCCTTCGAGAATGGATCCCTCGCCTACCAGCACACCTACACGGTCTCTCCGCAGATGGTCTGGACCTTCCGTCTCTCGGCCAACTACTACGCGACAACCTCGGTCAACGAAGAGGACGAGGTCGATCATCCGACCCGTCTTGGACTGCCCGGCACCTACTCCCGCTACTTCCCGCGGTTCTTCATCGGACAGTACGTGCCGATCGGACCGCCGAACCCGGCCTTTCGCGACCGGGACTACCTCTACATCGGTTCATCGACCGTCGCGATCAATCGGGGCGCCCACAGCCTCAGCGTGACGGGCTACGGCCACCGCCGCTTTGTCCACACCTTCCGCCCCTCTTTTCCCGCGGGCCTCTTCTACTTCGGGAACGCGCTGACCGGGCTGCCCGGAGTTCGCAATACGGGAAATTCGTTTGCTTCCTTCTTGCTGGGAATGGCCTATCGTGCGGAGCAGGGAATCGTCGAACAGCCCTCGTACTACCGCAACTCATTCTACGAGGTCAATCTCAGCGATCAGTACCGGGTTCGCCCCGGCTGGACGGCGACCTTCACCCTCAGCGTCGAGGCGGCCACGCCGCGCACCGAGAAGTATGATCGGCAGTCGACCGTCTCGCTCGACCACCTCAATCCGGCCAATGAGCGCCCCGGGGCCCTCATCTTCGCCGGGCGCGACGGGATCGGGCGCGGCTTGCAGCCGACGACGGTCCGCGCGGAGCCCGGCGTCAGCCTGGCGATCAACCCCTGGAACAGTCGTCATACCGTCCTTCGTCTCCAGTACAACCTCAACTACGAGAGCTATCCGCTCTATGGCCGCCATTTTGGGACGCAAGGCTTCAACGCCGCGCCGGTCTTCTTCTCACCCAATGAGCAGCTCTTTCCCGCCCTCCAGCTGCGGGATGGAATTCCGGGGAATTTTGTGCGTCCCCCCTTCCTCGACCCAACGGCGGCGAATGGGACCGACGCCGACATCGTCGATCGCAGCGGAGATCTGCCCACCAGCCAGCAATGGAGCTTCGGGCTGCAGCGCGAGCTGCCCAACGCCATGGCCCTCGAGGCGCGGTACAATGGCTGGCGGGGAGCCAACGTCTTTGTCGATGGCCTGGCGCGCCTCAACGCCGTCCCCCTCGAGAATCTGCGCTACGGCGAGCAGCTCTACGACGACTCCTTCCGCAATTCGCTGCGCCCCTACCCCCAGTTCCGGAATCTGGATGTCGGTGGACTCTACCCGGCGGGCGATCTCGAAGGCCACTCCCTGACGCTGACCATGGATCAGCGCCTGACGGGCGGGCTGTTTGGTCGCGCCATCTACCGTTTTGCCAAGCTGATGGACAACTACTCCAGCGGGATGCCCCAGGACCCGGGAAACCTCGCCGAGGAGTGGTCTCTCTCGACCAACGATCTTCGCCACAGCCTGCAGGTCAGCTACACCTATGAGCTCCCCTTTGGCAAAGGGAAGTGGTTCTTCGCCGACGATCCGCTGACCAGCCGCTTCCTGGGTGGCTGGAGTCTGAGTGGATTGACCACTCTGCGCGGAGGCAGCCCGCTCATTCTTCGCCCGCTCTTCAACCGCACCGGCGGGATTGTCGGAAACCTCCGTGTCAACCTGGTGCCGGGCGTCAATCCTCGCGTCGAGCGGCCCAGCCCGGAACGCTGGTTCAACCCGGAGGCGTTTCGCCAACCCGACGACTTCACCACCGGGAACGGACCGCGCACCCATCCTCAACTGCGCGGGCCAGGGGAGCAGTACCACCACCTTTCACTGACCAAGCGGATCGAGTTGACCTCCGACGCCTCCCTCGAGTTTGTTACGGAGGCCTTCAACTTCCCGAATCTGGCCAATCTCAATGACCCTGACACCCGGATTGGAACGGCGGAGACTCCCAATCTCAACGCGGGGCGCATCATCGGTTCGACCGGGGGACGCGTCATGCAGCTTGGTCTCCGCATTCTCTTCTAGGGGAGTCGATGCCCTCCGCCGGGCAATTATGGGAGGTTGTAACGGAAAAAGGTCCCGATCGCGTGGATGTTTCCCGGTCGGGACAGTCCATCGGCCTGGTAGAGGTAGAAGATTTCGCCGTAGATCCGTGGGGTAAACTGTTTGAGGTAGCCCGCCGAGAACCGGTTGCGGGACCAGCCGAAGCGACCTGTCGCCACTCGTTGGGTCGTATACCAGATCTCATTGGCGATGAACGGGTTGAACGACCAGCGGCCCAGACGCACCGGATGGTCGATCATCAACCGGTTCCGGTAGGTGGTGAAGTCGCGGTTTGCGTGACGAACCCGGCGCTCGATCAGGTTTCGGTCGCTGAAGGTGAACTTTCCCGCTCTGACGCGCCCCGTGACGTTGAGGACCAGCCGATGCTCGTTGATGACACGCCCCGGAAATGGTCGATAGTCGATGAACATGTAGGTTGGCTGGATCGTCAGCTTGCGCGACGGTTTGAACGCCACGCCGAACCCGATCCGTCCATCGACCGGCGTGTGCCATCCCTGGCCCAGGCGGACTCCCCCCATCATCACCAGATCCCGCTTCTCGCTCAATCGCTGGATCAGCTGGGTCTCGTTCCAGAACTGCCGATCCTGCCGCAACGGGACTGCGGGAATCGGCGTCTGTCCCCAGACGGAGCCCGCCATCACCAGGACCAGCAGGCCCATTCCCCCCCATCGCTTCCACGCCTCCACCTTTTCGTCTTTCTCGTCGGTCCTCTTCTTCATTGTGTTTCGAGCCTGATGATCAGGATTTAATATGGATTTAATGTTTGTAAAAAAAGGGGAGTCTACTGTGAAATGGAGAGCGGCACAATTGATAGGGGTTCTTTTGGTAGCGGGAGGACTGCTCGGGATTGGACAAGCGCAGCGAAAGAGCGGGGACGATCGGGAAGAAGGTCTCTTCAGGATCCCTGTCTGGGTCGAGCAGGAGGGGCAGTTCTGGAAGCAGGGAAGGCGGGACGGATTCAGGTTGCTGCTCAACAACGAAGAGCTTCCCGTTCAGAGCTTTCAAGGGCCGGAGAGTCCGACCGTGCTGCTGCTCGTCTTCGATACGGTGGTCGATCTGGCCCGCGTCGACCAGGTACGGGTGGGGTTGCAGAACCGGTTGCGAGAATTGCCGGAGAATCACTGGGTGGGCGTGCTCCGGTCACAAGACGGATTGCGCGCTCTGCTGGAGCCGACGGCGGACCGGGAACGGCTCGTCGAGACGATCCGTTCCGTCCAGGTCAACGGGAGGGCGGGGCTGCTCGACACGCTGGTCCCGGTCGCCAACCTGGCGAGCCGCATTCTCACCGGGAGCGCGGTGCGCGTCTTTGTGCTCTATATCACCGACAGTGGAATCGCCAACTACCGCGCGGACTATCTCAACCCGGTGATCAATGCCAGCGACGCGGGCGACCTCAGTCGTCGATTTTCCGATCGGGCGGTCCAGGAACAGGTGAGCCGGATCGGGCAGTCCCTCGCCAGGTTTGCCATTCCATTCTTTGTTCTTCATCTGGAGTACAGACCGGACGCGCTCAACCTTGCCTACCAGAGCGGGTTGGAGCGGATTGCGGCAGAGAAGGGAGGCCAGATGCTCCTCTGCCGAACCGTCGATGAGATCGCCCCGAGCCTCGACGTCCTGCTCAACCGACTGCTCGCCGGTTACTACCTGGGCACGAAATGGCCAGAGAAGGGGCGCGGTCCGTGGAAGGTCAAGGTCGAGCTTCGCGATCAGGGAGACGCGCGCGTCCTGCATCCCGTCCAGCTCGAACGACCTAAAAAATAGAGGACATCACGACCAGCCCCGCGATCCCACGGCTCAAACACCGGGTTCGTGAAGGAACGCTGCCAGAAATTCGCGATTGCCGTCCGCGCCAAGAATCGGGGAGTCGAGCACACCCTGACAGACGAGATGCAGCGAAGCGGCGGCGAGCCTGATCTCTTCGACCACGCGGGCCTGCGCCGCGGCGTCCCGAACGATCCCCCCCCGTCCGACTTCGTGACGTCCGACTTCGAATTGTGGCTTGATCAGAGCGACCACTTGTCCATTCGATCGCAGGAGCGGGGGCAGGGCCGGGAGGATCCGCTTCAACGAGATGAACGAGACATCGATGACGATCAGGTCGAAGCGATCCGGGAAGTCCGCCGGTTGCAGATAGCGCGCGTTGACGTTCTCCCGAACCTCGACGCGTGGGTCCTGGCGCAAACGCCAGTCGATCTGGCCGTGCCCAACGTCGAGCGCAGTCACGTGGACCGCCCCTCGCTGCAGAAGACAATCGGTAAAGCCACCGGTGGAGGCGCCGATGTCGAGGCAGGATCGCCCGACGGGATCGAGTTGGAAATGGTCGAGGGCGGCGGCCAGCTTGAGCCCGCCGCGGCTGACATAGGCGAGCGGTTCGCGGATTGTCAGCTCGATCTCCACCGGGACCTCCTGTCCGGCTTTGTCGAGGCGCACTCCCTGGGAAAAGACCTGACCGACCAGGATCAGCGCCTGGGCGCGTGTTCTCGTCTCGACCAGTCCGCGTTCCACCAGCAGTTTGTCGAGCCGTTCCTTCCCGGCTTTGCGTCGTATGGTCATGGCCAACGTAGGGTACGCCAATCGAACGTGCTCTTCAATTGGCGAATCGAGTGGAGTTGCGTATCATCGGGTCGCGATCAAACGCCACCATCACCGAAAGAGAGGGTCTCCTTCCTTTATGCCGAGAACCGTTCGAGAAGCAGTTGGGGGCCAGGACGTCTCGATGATCCTGCTTGCCGGATTGGCCATGTCGCTGGGCTGGGGCATTCGGGGAGACTATGGCCACGAAGCGGGGGCCATGCTCCCCGGGGCCCTCGTCGCCCTCGCCGGCGCGCTCGGTTCCGGACGGGCCGACTGGCTCGGGCGCGCCAGCCTCCTGGCGCTGCTCGGCGCGCTTGGCTGGGCCTTTGGTGGTCAGATGAGCTACGGGATCGTCATTGGCTACACCGGCGATGGCGCGTTCGTCAATGTCCTCTACGGGCTCGCCTCGCTCTTCCTGATTGGCGCTCTGTGGGGGGCGATCGGCGCTGGCTTCCTGGCCCTGGGGCTGACGTGGCGACGTGCGGATCTCGAATCGATGGTTCTCCCCTTGTCGACGCTCTATGGCGTCTGGCTGCTCTTCGATGGGGCTGGTTGGACGGACCTGCTCAGCGAGCGCTGGCCTCTCCACGACACAGACTGGGTTGCCGCCGGGATCGCCCTCCTCGTCGGGCTCGGCTTCCACCTCTGCGGGAGGGAGCGCTGGCAGCCGACCAGCCGCTGGATGGCCTGGCTGGCCACGGGCTGGCTGGCCGGATACGGGATCCTGACCGCCCTCCTCGGGCTGCGCATGACGCCGCCGCGCAGCGACAACTGGGCGGGTTGCGTCGGTCTCGCCGCCACTGTGGCTCTTCTGCTGTGGCGGGAACGCAATCGGGCCGCGCTGCTCCTGCTGCTCTACGGCGCGCTCGCGGGCGGCGTCGGCTTCGCGGTCGGCGATGGTCTCCAGATGCTCGGTCGAGCCGGCTGGGGACCGATCGGTCGATTCTCCGCGCTCCAGAACCTCGACTACTGGAAGTGGATGGAGCGCTTCTTCGGGCTGGTCATGGGCATCGGGGTCGCCATCGGACTGCGCCGGCTCGCTCGCCATGGGCTTGCCCCCGTCGATCCATCTCCGCTCGGCAAGCCGCTCCGCGCCTTCTCGCTGGTCGTTCTCCTTCTGGTTCTTCCCTGGCACAACTTTGATACCAATCTTCGCTTTTGGCTGGAGAAGGGGCACCTTGGCGACTCCCTGCTGGGAGTCTCGCCGACCACCTGGGTGCTGCTGATTGGGGCCGGCCTGACGGTGGTTGGTCTGACCGCCATCCGCCTCCACCTTCAGGATCGGCTCCTTCTCGCGCCCGCTCATCCACCTGGACGCGCCCAGCTGCTCCTGCTCGCCCTGGCGTGGCTCTTTGTCGTCGTCGACCTCACCAAGTCGGTCTCGCTCCTCCATCACAAAGCCGTCTTGTCGGTCCACGTCAGCTTCTGGGCGACCGCGCTGCTCATCACCTTGCTGCTGCTTCTCACCGACTGGCCAACACGAGATCTGCCCTCCCCGCCCGTTCCGGCGACCGGACCCCAGTGGCGTCCGGGTCGCGGAATGGTTCTCGCGTGGCTCGCCGTCCCGATCCTGCTTCTGCTCCTGAGCTGGTCTCTCCTGAGGACCCGGACCGGCTCCCTCCCAGGCAGCCATCAGCGTTTCGGCAACGCTTCGGTCGAGCGCGTGCCCGCCCCACGATAGTCTCACCCCGCTGGTCGCGGTGTTGACATCCCGAGTGGGCAATGGCAAAATCCGATTTTCCGTTGGCGCCCGTAGCTCAGCTGGATAGAGCGTTTGGCTACGAACCAAAAGGTCGCACGTTCGAGTCGTGCCGGGCGCATTCTCCCTTTTCAAATTCTGAGCTTTCCGCGCCCTGACTCGTTCATCGGCGTCAGACAGGTGAGTCATCGCCCCCCGGGCACTCCGATCCGACAGGCGGCGCTGTCGCGGGAAAGGTGCGAGGTCTTTGGATCAGATGCCTGGCCCGCCGTCCGTCCCCAACTGGAGCAGACTTGAGCCCAACCGCCCGGCATGAGCCGCCGACCCACGGCCTCAATATCCTTCCCTTCGCCAGCATGGCGGGAGGCTGGCTGGGACCTCTGCTGATGTTCTGGCTCTACGTCTGGGGGCCGTTGCGACCCTTCGCCTATCCCCCCGGCGACTACCGCCCGGGCGCCTGGTTCCTTCCCCTCTTCGTCGCCTGCCTCTCACTCTGGTGGATCTTGCCGCGAGCCTTCTTCGAGGTTCACTCGTTTGAGCGGGGCGGACGCGTCTACGAATCGCTCGGCGTTCTCCACTTCCGCCGTTTTGCTCCCCACGGGGATCTCGCCAATCGCTGGGAGCGCCGGAAGGATCCCGACTTCCGCCTCGTTCGGGACCGTCGTTCCGCGGCGGACTTCCTTCACCGCACCGAGCAGAGCGAGCGTGGCCACCTGGTGCTGCTGGCGCTCGGACTTCTCTCCGCGGCCCATGCCTGGCGGATCGGCTGGCAGGGCTGGGCTGTCTATCTCAGCGCCGGCAACCTCCTCGTCAATGTCTATCCGATTCTGTTGCAGCGCTACACCCGCGGCCGCATCCACACCGTTCTGCGCCGTTTCTGACGTCGACTCCACCAACCGTGCGGATCACGATCTGATCCGAGGAGAACCTGCCGGGGAGAGCGCCTTCTTCTGTTCGGGACAGTCCGCAACCCCCGTCCCGACTTTACAAAAAAATGATTTTGGCGTGACAGTTTCTCAGAAATGCTTGACAGGTTTGATGGACAGGCATAGCCTACATCGCGCCAATCAATATGACTGACCGACAGTAAAATCGATAGTTTGCATACGTTCCATACGATCGATGCATACGTTCAACTGGCTGCGCTGGATACGTACCAACAACCCCTTCCATAAGAGGTAAAGATATGAACCTTTTCCGTCGAACGAGCATCATGCTCGGATTACTCTGCCTGATCTCTGTGGGCACCTGGGCGCAGCAAAACAGCGGCTCGATGTCCGGCACTGTCACCGATCCGACAGCAGGGGCGATACCAGCAGCAACCGTCACTGCCACGAACATTGGCACCGGCCTGAAAACGACGACCGTCACCACCGATGCGGGCGTCTATGTCTTTGCCGCCCTCCAGGTCGGTATGTATGAAGTGACGGTCGAGAAGACCGGCTTCAAGAGGCTCAACCGCAAGAACATCGAGGTCCGTGTCGCGCAACGCCTGACGCTCGACCTGCAGGTGGAAGTTGGCAGCGTGCAGGAGAGCGTCGAAGTGACCGCTCAGGGACCGCTGCTCGATACAGAGACCAGCGAGCGTGGCCAGAACTTCTCCAGTACGCTGATGAACACGCTGCCCCTCTTCACGGGTGGCATCCGGAACGCCTCCTCCTTTGTCACCTTTATGCCCGGGGTCAACTCCTTCCGTGAAGTGAGTATTTCCGGTTCCGGCGGACGCGGCAAGGAAGTGATGATCGATGGGGCCAGCTTGACGATCCCCGAATCGGGCGGCGTCGTCTTCAATTTCCCCGGGACCGAGATGTTCCAGGAGTTCAAGCTGGTGACCGCCGCCTACTCCGCTGAGTATGGCCGTTTTGGCGGTGGCGTCGAGACCTACGTCTCGAAGTCGGGTGTCAACGATATCCACGGCGCTGCCTTCTGGTATGCGCGTCGCGACATCTTCAACGCCAACAGCTGGGCGAACAACGCCGCGCGTCGGGCGAGGCCCAAGGAGCGGTTCAACGAAGTCGGATTCGCCGTCGGCGGCCCGGTGTGGGCTCCCAAGGTCTACAACGGACGCAACCGGACCTTCTGGTTTATGACCTACTCCCGTGATATGCGTCCGGCCACCATCTCGACGGTGACCTCGACCGTGCCGACGCAGCGGATGAAGAACGGCGACTTTTCGGAAGTCGGCCGACCGATCTATGATCCGGCGACGACCGCCGGCAACGTTCGCCAGCAATTTGCCAACAACATCATCCCCTCGAACCGGATCAGCGCAATCTCCCGCAAGTTCATCGCGGCGCTTCCCGATCCGAATCTTCCCGGCGTCACCAACAACCTCGCTTTCGTCAATGAGAGCCAGGTGACCGACAACGTCTGGAGTCTGAAGCTGGATCACGCGTTCTCGGACAACAACCGCATCTCCTACTTCCACAGCCTGCAGGACCAGAACGTCGCCAACATCAGTGCGCTGCCTGGACCGCTCGGTCAGGGGTTGGGGGTCAACTCGCAGCGACCCCAGAACTTCCGTGTCAACCATGACTGGATTGTCCGACCCAATTTCCTGATCCATACGACCTTTGGCTTCAGCCGCACGCAGCAAGGGTGGGACAACCCGGCCCAGGCCGGTTTTGCCTCGCAGGTCGGGCTTCGCATGCCCACCGATGCCACGCCCCGCGTGCAGTTCAACGCCGCGGACGCGCTGACCGCCTGGGGCGTCCAGGACGGCAAGGTCAACAACGGCGGCCAGTTCAACTGGACGACTCACGTCAGCCAGAACATCAGCTGGGTGACCGGCAAGCACGAGTTCAAGATGGGCTGGGACATTCGCCGGCTGCGAACGATCTCGGTCGACGCGGCGGGTACCAATGGCCTCTTCCAGTTTGAGCGGGCCCAGACCGCCCTGCCGACTGCGACGGGAACCACTGGCCATTCCTTCGCCAGCTTCCTGCTGGGAGCGCCGAACCAGGTCGCCTTCACCACGCTGCCCATTCCGGATCCCCAGATTCGCTATGGCTACCATGCGGGCTACTTCCAGGACAACTGGAGAATCAAGTCGAATTTGACGCTCAACCTCGGGATGCGCTACGAGGTCCCGGTTGGGTTCCACATGGCCAACTTCCAGTTCTCGGCGATGGATCCGACGCTGCCCAATCCGGCGGCGGGCGGTCGACCCGGCGCGATGGTCTTTGCTGGCCCCGGTCCGGGACGCACCGGCGACAAGCGGTTCTATCCGACCGACTTCTCGAATCTGGGACCGCGCTTTGGCTTCGCCTATGAGCTCTCCTCGAAGACGGTCGTACGCGGCGGCTTCGGCATCTACTACCAGACACTCGGCAACGGCGGTTGCGGTTGCACACTCGGCTTCTCCGGCAACCCGGGAACGATTCTCGCCGATGGCGTCGCGCCGGCCCTGATCTGGGATGGCGGCGTGCCGATTCCGCAAGGCGCCAGACCGCCCTTCATCGATCCAGGCCTGGGCGTCCTCTCGGCTCCGACCATGGACCTGCTTGGTCCCGATTTCGGCAAGGCTCCGCGCATCTACAACTGGAGTCTCAACGTTCAGCACGAGATCAAGGGCTTCCTGATCGATATCGCCTACGTCGGCAACCGTGGCCGGGGCTTGTCCTCGACCTTGATGGCCAACCAGGTCGATCCGAAGTACCTCTCGCTCGGATCGCTGCTGCGTCGTCGCATCGATGACCCGGCAGTGATCGCCGCAGGCTTCACCAAGCCCTACGCCTCCTTCCCGAACAACCAGACGCTGGCGCAGGCCTTGCGTCCGTTCCCACAGTACTTCAACGTCTTCGACCGCAACTCCGGCGATGGCCAGTCCTGGTACGACTCGCTGCAGGTCAAAGGCGAGCGGCGCTTTGGCGCCTGGCAGATGATGGGGTCCTACACCTGGTCGAAGTCGCAGGGACGGCTCCACTTCCGGCAGATCTTCAGTCAGACGCAGACGCAAGCCCAGAACAACTACGATCTGAGCGACGCGAAATCGCTGCTGGCGTTCGATCAGCCGCACATGGTCAACATTCTCAACTCGATCGATCTGCCGTTTGGCCGGGGTCGCAAGTTGTTCGGAGGAGCCAACCGGGTGGTGGACGCCTTCATCGGCGGCTGGACGATTGGCGCCATCAACCGCTACGCGTCCGGCGGTCCGATCGACATCGCCGTTCCCAACACGCTCAACGTCGGAACCCTCTTCACTCAGTTCAAGAAGGCTAACTTGAACTCTTCGGTGCCGATTCGGACGGGGATCGACCGCACAAGCCTCGATCCCAACAACCCTTCTGCCCGTTGGTTCGGTTGTCGGCCGGAAGCGATCCCGAATCGCGCCGGCGCCTTCCAGTGCGCGGCCAACTCCACTCCCTTCAGCATTCCTGGCGAGTTCGAGTTTGGAACGGTGTCGCAGTTCATGGGTGCTTTCCGGCAACCGCCGGTCTTCACCGAGAACATTTCGATCGTCAAGAAGTTCAATCTGGCTGCTGAGGGTCGTGTCCGGTTTGTCTACCGGGTCGACATCTTCAACCTCTTCAACCGGACGAACTTCGGCGTCAACGGTGCGATCGGCAACGCCGACTTCGGCAAGGCGACTGGCCCGCAGCAGGGCGCCCGCATCATCACGATGGGCGGACGGCTTGAGTTCTAGTCGACGCTCGATCTCATCATCGCTTCGCTGATTGCGTCAGCAACCTCGCGAAGCCTCCAACAAAAGCAAGAGGGGCATGGAACACCATGCCCCTCTTGCTTTTATCGTGGTTGCTCACCAGGCAATTTCATGAAGAGAATGGGGCCAGCGCTCGTACCGAGGGTCACAATCAAGGTCGCCATTCACGACAACGAGGAACTTTGGCGGCTAAACAGATTTGGTCGACGAATTCGGCACCCCTCATTTCATGATTCGGGCCAGCGAGACAGGCTTTGAAAGCGTAGATTTACAGCAGCTGGATCGAAAGCTGCCGGGTCAAAATTCTCGTCAACCCAGTCGAGCATTTCTCGGTGGTCAGGATGCATTGGATCCTTGATCGTCATCAAAAAATTTCCATATCCCCAGACTCCGCCGACATCTTCTGGTGGACAGGCCCTTTTTCCAGTCAGACATCGCGGATAAACGGCGCCTTGCTCGACTGGCAGCACTTTTTCCACCACGACTTGATGCTGCCAATCATCACCAAAGTCGTACTCATAGAGAAAGGAGTCTCGCAGACCAACCAATCGCCAGAGGGACGCTTTCTTTTCATCATTTACTGCCAATTCTTCATAATCAGGCCGGCCGAAGACATGCCCATTCACAATGAATTGATGAAGATGCGAATCCGTCCAGCCCATCGCAATCTGGATGACCTGGTGCAACTGCGCCAGTGTGATCTCTGACCGCACCTGAACTCGACGCCAGATCGGCGGCTTGCTTTGTTTGAGTGTTATTTTGAGTTGATAAACCTCTTGCGCCCCGCGCTTTGGCCTTTTATTGGAGGTAGCCATCCGTTTCTTTCTCTGAATGGTGAACTGCTTCAGGAAACTTCCAGCAACCGCCAGACAGAAGTTCCCCCGATCTCCAGGCGTCTGACGATCCCTGGATAAGACTAAAAACAAGCAGGAGCTGAGTCTCGCTCGATTCTGTTTTGGATAATACCCAATTGTTGGAGGAAACTCGCTTTAGTTCAAGCATCAAGCTGATAATTGAGATCTATTATGGATTCAACTTGGCAAGTGGGCTGATCAGGCTCTGTGTCAGAACAGGGTGGATAC